>NZ_OKRA01000002.1 GCF_900290265.1 Clostridium cagae | reverse complement strand
CATCGCTCGACTTGCATGTGTTAGGCACGCCGCCAGCGTTCGTCCTGAGCCAGGATCAAACTCTCAATAAAAAGTTTAATCTTGACTTACTCAAATAAAGAATTGCTGGTTTATTTTAATGTTTCTTATTCTGTTCAATTTTCAAAGACCAATTTTTCTCTTATTGACTTAATTGTCAACTTTTGTTTTAATCTGTCGCACTTAAGCGACTTCTTAATATTATCATTTATCTCAATTTGTGTCAACACTTTTTTTTTAATGTTTTATTTAACATAATTTCGAGTGTTGTTTGTTGTCACCTTAGCGACGAGATTTATTCTATCATATCAGATAATGTAAATATATATCTAATTATCTGTTATTAGAGAATATCTTTAATTTATTATTATTTATTGTATTTTTCTTAACTATCCATATGCTGATACACTAGGCTATGTTTCTACCATATTATCAACTTACTACCATACTTTCATTCTATTTTCAGGTAGTAAATACATATAGCCCCCTTTTTATCCCATAAATATCATAAAAATCTTCAAATTAGCTTAACACAATATTAACTCTTATCTTTTTAGGAGAATGTACATCATTTTTTAGAAAGATAAGATTCCATTTCTTTGGTGCTAATCCCATCCAAATAATTACATGATTTTTAAATAGATCCTTTAAATTAACATTCTTAATGTTGTTAGCTGCATGTAACTCCTCCTAAATCACTTATATTTTCACCTGCTGTAAGTTTCTAATTAACAAATTCTCCATTGTTAATTTGTATATGTGAGTAATAATCCATCACTTTCTTACTTCTAAATATTAAATTCTTCATATTCCTTATCCGTCCACCAATTGTTTGATGTGACATTTCCCATGAATCATGTTCTGCTTCTTTATTTAACAATAATAATTCTTGTTTTAATTAGAATTACATATATTTAATACATTTTTAATAAACATCCACAATTATTGTAACTTTTTATTATTAATTGTGTACAACTGTAAGTTTTAATTAAAGTGAAATTATAATAGTTTTTTAAATTGCTTTACTCCATCAATTTAAATTATGCATATGTGAACTTTCTTTTAAAATATATCTAAGTTAATAAACAATACTATTAGACAATATTCAAATAAAAATGTAAGAAGAGAACAAAAAAAATACCAATAGTTTATACTGTCTATAAACTATTGGTATTGCTTGTTTAATGGTACATCTAACAGGATTCGAACCTGCGACGCTTGGATTCGAAGTCCAACGCTCTATCCAGCTGAGCTATAGATGCTTATTAAATATAAATAAAAAAAACAACTGTTATCAGTTGTTTAAATGGAGCGGGTAGTGGGAATCGAACCCACCTTTCCAGCTTGGAAGGCTGGAGTATTACCGATATACGATACCCGCGTATTTATTTTTTGGAGCAGAAGACGGGACTCGAACCCGCAACATCCACCTTGGCAAGGTGGCACTCTACCATTGAGTCACTTCTGCTTATTTGGTGCAGATGAAGGGAGTCGAACCCCCACGCCGTAAAGCGCTAGATCCTAAGTCTAGTGCGTCTGCCAATTCCGCCACATCTGCATTTTTTGGTGGCTCACCCGGGAATCGAACCCGGGACACCATGATTAAAAGTCATGTGCTCTACCGACTGAGCTAGTGAACCATATTTATTTAATTATGTAATTGGCTGGGATGGCAGGATTCGAACCTACGCATAATGGAGTCAAAGTCCATTGCCTTACCGCTTGGCGACATCCCATTACATGGGGTGAACGATGGGACTTGAACCCACGACAACCAGTGCCACAAACTGGCGCTCTACCAACTGAACTACATTCACCATTTCATCTGGTGCGTTATCAGGGGATCGAACCCGGGACACCCTGATTAAGAGTCAGGTGCTCTACCAACTGAGCTAATAACGCATATTGATTTAGTGGAGCGGGTGATGAGAATCGAACTCACGTAACTAGCTTGGAAGGCTAGGGCTCTACCATTGAGCTACACCCGCATATTTAATTTTTTTGGAGCAGAAGACGGGACTCGAACCCGCAACATCCACCTTGGCAAGGTGGCACTCTACCATTGAGTCACTTCTGCTTATTTGGTGCAGATGAAGGGAGTCGAACCCCCACGCCGTAAAGCGCTAGATCCTAAGTCTAGTGCGTCTGCCAATTCCGCCACATCTGCATTTTTTTGGTGGCTCACCCGGGAATCGAACCCGGGACACCATGATTAAAAGTCATGTGCTCTACCGACTGAGCTAGTGAACCACATATTGGCTGGGATGGCAGGATTCGAACCTACGCATAATGGAGTCAAAGTCCATTGCCTTACCGCTTGGCGACATCCCAATATGGGGTGAACGATGGGACTCGAACCCACGACAACCAGTGCCACAAACTGGCGCTCTACCAACTGAACTACATTCACCATAATGGTGCGTCTTAAGGGATTCGAACCCCTGGCCCACGCCTTAGAAGGGCGTTGCTCTATCCAGCTGAGCTAAAGACGCATATTAAATTTTAATGGAGCGGGTGATGAGAATCGAACTCACGTAACTAGCTTGGAAGGCTAGGGCTCTACCATTGAGCTACACCCGCATATTTATTTTTTTGTTGTAATTGGTCGGGGTGACAGGGATCGAACCTGCGACCTCATGGTCCCAAACCACGCGCGCTCCCATCTGCGCCACACCCCGATATAATGGTGCGTCTTAAGGGATTCGAACCCCTGGCCCACGCCTTAGAAGGGCGTTGCTCTATCCAGCTGAGCTAAAGACGCATGTTTTATTTTTTGTATCTTTTATTACAACGTTTATTATTTTAATTCATAAGGTTTATTCTGTCAAGTTTTTTCAAAATTCTTCTCAAATCTTCAAAAACCACTTTCGAACTCTTTAACCCAAGAACCTTTATCATTATAAGTTATTCTTCAAGTTATGTCAAGTAATTTTTTCATTCTCATGTTTAAATTACTTTTAACATTCATCAAGGATTAATAGTTATTAATGTTACTGGAGCGGGTGATGAGAATCGAACTCACGTAACTAGCTTGGAAGGCTAGGGCTCTACCATTGAGCTACACCCGCAGTATTACATTTTAAACTTGGTCGGGGTGACAGGGATCGAACCTGCGACCTCATGGTCCCAAACCACGCGCGCTCCCATCTGCGCCACACCCCGGAGTCATTGTTGTTATCTCCTGACGACAATGACTATTCTACAATATCTAAATTAATTCGTCAATACTTTTTTAAAAAATTATTATATTTTTTTATATCTTTAATTAAATTTATACACTATATTTTATATTATATAACCATTTCTTTTAGATAAACACTGGGTTTAACTCCTTTTTCTACCTCAATAAATCCTATATGTCTTCCCCTGTTTCTTGGTAATGACAAACTGCCTGGATTCATTAATATTACATCATCATATTTTTCTATCATTGAAATATGGGTATGTCCAAAAAGAGCTATATCTGCTCCTAACTCTTTTGTTTTATAATAAATATTATTCAAACCATATTTAACACCGTATAAATCACCATGAGTAAAAAATATTCTACTTCCCTCTATATCTATAATTCCTTCTTTAGGATATTTGTCTTTATAATCACAATTTCCACTTACTATATAGACTTCACCATTAAATTCTTTAGATATTTCTTCTGCATCTTCAACATTATCTCCTAAATGTATGACAATATCAGCTTCTTTTATATATTCATTAGCCATTTTTATATAATTGCTCACTCTATGAGTATCACTTATTACTGCAATTAACATAATTTGTTCTCCTATTCACTTATAAGGTTTAATATTGTGCCCTTTAATTTTTTCAAAGCCACTCCTCTATGGCTTATATCATTCTTTTCTTCTAAAGTTAACTCTGCAAAGGTCTTATTTAATGGTCTATATAAAAATAAAGGATCATATCCAAAGCCATCATCTCCTTGTGGCTTTTCTAAAATACAACCATTTGCATCTCCAGTTATTGAATAATATCTTCCATCTTCATCAAACATCGCTATTTGACACACAAATTTAGCAGTTCTTTTACTAGTAGGAACACTTGATAATTCGCTCAATAATTTTTCATTATTTTTTTTGTCATTACCATGCTCTCCTGCATATCTAGCTGAATATATCCCTGGTGCACCATTTAAATAATCAACTTCTAATCCTGAATCATCACTAAGAACTAAAAAATTTCTTTCATTTCTTGATTTTAAAAAATCATATATTTCTTTAGCCTTTTTCTTCGCATTTTCTTCAAATGTACTACCATCTTCTTCTACATCTATATCTATATTTTCTTCATTTAAAGATTTTATTTCAATATTTAAATCTTTTAATAATTCTTTCATTTCTTTTATTTTCTTTATATTATTACTAGCTAAAATAAGTTTTTTCATATTTTAATTATTACCTCCTGTACCAATCCAAAGAGAATCCATTTTTAATGATTCTTTTTGAACATTAATCATTTGTTTTATTCCTTTTTCTCCTAAATCTAATAACTCATTTAACTCAGCTCTAGTATATGGACTCTCTTCTCCAGTACCTTGAACTTCAACAAAGCTACCTTCATCAGTCATAATTATATTCATATCTACCTTTGCTTTTGAATCTTCCTGATAACACAAATCTAATATTTTTTCTTCATTAACTATACCAACACTTACTGCTGCAACAAAACTTCTGATAGGATATATTTTAAAAGGCTTTATTTTGTGCAATTTATTAACAGCGTCAACTAATGCTATAAATGCCCCTGAAATAGCTGTAGTTCTTGTGCCACCATCAGCTTGAATAACATCACAATCAATCCATAATGTCTTCTCACCTAAAGCCTTTAAATCTACAACAGATCTCAAAGCTCTTCCTATAAGTCTTTGTATCTCCATTGTTCTGCCATCTATTTTCAATCTTGCAATATCTCTTATCTTTCTTGTTTCTGTTGATCTTGGAAGCATATTATATTCTGCTGTAATCCATCCTGATCCTGTTCCCTTCATAAATGGTGGAACTTTATCTTCAATAGAGACATTACATAAAACTTTTGTATCGCCTACTTCTATATATACTGAACCTTCTGCATACTTTGTATAATGCCTTGTCACTTTAACATGTCTTGTTTGCTCATTTTTTCTTCCATCAATTCTCAACGAAATCACACTCCAAACATATATATTTCAAAATTTATCATATTTTTATATTGTATATATTTTTAAAATCAATTATTATTTTTACTTAATTTATTAAATATTAACATATATAACTAATAGATTGCTTTAAAGACCTTTTTAATACCTCTATTAAAAAATTTCACCTTTTATTTAAATTTTATGCACTATTTTTGAATTTAACTCATATTAATTAATAGTATGAGAATTTTTAGAGAGGTGAATATAATTGAGATATATAGGGCCATTTTTTAGAATGAATAGTCTTTCTCAAAAGGAAATTAGTAGTCAGCTTTTTTATTTATCAAAGGAATCAGTAAAAACTATTGTTCTTAATTCAAAATGTGGTCTTCTAATTCCTATTAGAGTTTCAAAAAAATCTTCTTCTACAAATGATATTAGCATATTAAATGACTTTTCTCCACTAATATGTATATATAAGAAATCATCACCTATGTTTATACACAATAAAACTTCACATGGATTTGATGAATCCACTTTCAAAAAAGAAATAAACCCTTCAACAAACGCTTTAATGACCTTGTGTCTATTAGAGTTAAGTGATTATTATTCTAATTACGATAAAGATAATAGAAACATTATATCTTTCGAAAAGTCATTTAAATATATAGCAAAACAACAGCTAAAATTCTATTCAAAAAACCTTCGAAACAATGAAGGGGTTTTTGTTGATAAAAAAAATACGTCTGATGGAAATTCTAAGGGTTTTAACCTAATAGATAAAAATGATAAATTCAAATTCTGTGACCAAGCTTTTATGATGGCATCTTATTACTTATATTCTTTCTATAATAAATCTGATGTTGACAGTAATGATTATGAAAGATTTTCTAATGAAATTTTATGTGTATTAAGAGATTACAAAGAATCTCTTTACGACTTATCATTTGAAGAAAACTTAAATATCTTATTATGCTTAAATATTTTTTACAAGTATTCAGAAAACTCTATAGCTAAAGACTTAATATTAGACTTAAGTGATTTTTTAATAAATAGGTTTATGATAAAAGACTATTATGTTAATTCATTAGAAAATTGTTGTTTATTAGCTATATGCTTAATGGAATCTTACAAACATACAAATATAATTTCTTTTAAAGAAACTAGTAAAGAAATTAATGATAAATTATTAAGTCTATATGATACTGATAAAAATATTTTTATTAAACTTACAGATAAAAAAGAAACTAAATATTCTTGCTTAGAAATAAATCTTTATTTGTTATCTTTAATGATTTATGCAAAAGAAGAAGATAAAATCTCAGAATTAAAACCTATTATATCTAACATATATAGAAAACTTTATGTGAATAATAATCTGTTAACAAGTTGGCCTGAAGCTCCAACTTTAGATGAAGTAGAAAGATATAAAAATTTAAGCTTAAAATCCGAAGATATGCTAGATGAAACTTATTTTAGAATGCCTAACTTACCTACTCCAGAAAGTAATGGATTAGCTCCTATATTTGTTAAAAACTTAAGTTATTCTAGAAAAAAAGATTGTTTTACAGTACCTAAAGTATCCTTTGATTCAAATAAAAACATGTTTTCTTTTCTATTATTTATATATTTTCTTAAAGACGATATTGAAAAAGAAATGGGATTTAATAAAAACAAAATAAATATGACCGATTGTAGAACTACAACAAATATTAATGATGAAGTGAGTGATGAAATTAATAATGAGATTATTAATTCATCAGAACTAAATGATATTGAAATAGAAGATATTGATGTTAGTACAAACTTAAATTTAAAAGTTCCTGATTCTCCAAAATTAACAACTGATCTAAACAAAACAACATCTAATTCATATAATAAATCAAAAAAATCGTCTAAAGATAGATCTAATAATAAAAAAAGTTAATACAGTATTGTAAAATATATAAGGCTATATCATTGATATATTACCATTGATATAGCCTTAATCTATATTAAACTATTTTATAGATGAAAAATCCATATTTCCATTACCATCCATTTTAATATTTGATATCTTTTTAGAATATGCTATATTTTCATTATAAAATATCAATGGTACTATTGTATATTCTTCAAAAATCTTATTTTCTAAATTTAGATATACATCGTCATTACAATTATTGGATAATAGAATTTCTTTTTCACTGTCACTCATGTAATTAACAAACTTTTTATAAAATTTATCTTTATCTAAAATATTTGCTTCATTATTAATTAGTATCATATCATATCTTTTTTGTAATTCTTCATCATTAAATTCATCTTCTTTTAACAAACTGTACTTTATAGATATATCCGTGTTTTCGTCAAACCACTTTTCTATAACTCTACATAACTCTCTGTTAATGCTATTGTCTCTGCATAATATAGTAAGCACTTTTGGCGGAGACCATTCTTCTTCCTTATTACTTATTACTTTTCTTGTTTGTAATTTGGTTAAGTCCTCTTTATTTTCTCTAAAATAACTACCTTCAGCTAATTCAAATGATTTTTCATTTGAATAAGAATAGTCTTCCATAGATTCTGATATATACTTATATATTTCTCTTCTACCTTGTAAAGAAATATTATTTTTATCATTTATATATAAATACACACCTGTATCTTTTGGCATTGTTATTAAACTTCCATCATTACTTAGTTTATTTAACTGGCTTTGTGGTGGATTTATAACGATATCTCTTTCTCCAATTTCAAATGATGCCATAGATAATTCTACATTACTATCATTTATTAAATTTATAATTCTTCTATTTTCATCGTTATTATTTGATTCTAATGTTATTTTATCATCTATAAATGATGTTATTTTATAATCTCCACTATAAATTACTTCATTATAATTCTTTTTAATATTTTCCCACATAACCAAATACTTTCTCAATCTATATTGTGGTTTAGTTAATTCACTTAAAAATTTATCATTTTTAGCATTAAGTCTTATTATGACACTGTTATCTTTAGACTTTATTGCAACTCCTTTTTCAAAAGTAGTTTTCCCATCTTTAAATTCTCTGGCTCCATAAACATCTAATAATGCATGTATGTTTTCTTCATCATCCTCTTTTAGTAATTCTCTAAAAAATACAATTACATCATCTGATGTTATTTTGCTTCCATCACTCCAATATATATTATTATCTATCTTAAATTCATATTCTATCCCATCTTCACTTTTAATTATTTCTTTAGCTAAAGAAGGTACTATATTACTATCTATATCCTTTGAAACCAACCCTTTACTAACAGCGCAAATTATATCTTCATTTCGCTTAGATAAATTAGTAACAGTCTTTAAATTATCTGGTATATCTTCTACTCCATAATTAATAACATCATCACCTTTTTTATCTGATGAAACATTATCAATCTGAATAAAACCTAATAAAAAAGCACCTATGATAAAAATTAAAGATATAGGTAACAAGTATTTTTTCAATGTTAATACCCTCCTTACTCTTATAATATACATAATTAGATTATTAACATTTTATTTAATTTATAATCATTAATATTTATAATTAATTTTATTTATCATTCCACCTTTACTTATGCATAGATCAACACTATACTAAAACAGATCATTATATTTAAATAATTTTTTAGTATAATGTTATTTTACTTAACTATAAATATATATTTAAAATAAATATTCTAATATGGTATAATATTACCATATTTTATTGGAGGTTTTTAAAATGAAATTTTTAACGGCTACATTTCTAATAGTTGCAATACTATTTATGTTGGTTTTTTTATTTATAGGAATATGGTTATTTATAGTAGCAATAAAATCACATAAACAATTACGATATCAAAACTATATATTAGAAAAGATCTGTCAAAAGCTTAATGCATTATCTAATAAAATGTATTTTAATGAAGCCCTAAAAGATAACACAAATTACTCAACTGATGATTTTGATTTAAATCAAGCTACTGAAGATAGTGATTATGATAATATATCTAGTTTTGATAAATCCGAAGAATTAGAATAAGAAAAACCTACTATGAAACATTTTAGTTTCATAGTAGGTTTTTTATTGCTAATAACTTTATCTATCTTTTTTCTACTTCTTCAGTAACTAATTTATTAACAATTCCTGGGTTTGCTTGACCTTTAGTTTCTTTCATTACTTGACCAACTGCAAATCCAAGTATTCTGGTTCTTCCACTCTTGTATTGTTCAATAACTTGTGGATTTTCATCAAGAACTTTATTAACTAATTGACGAATAGCATCTTCATCATTGTTTTGCTTCAATCCTTTTTCATCAATTATAGTCTTTGGTGATTTTCCTTCTGCAAACATATCTTCAAGTACTTTTTTACCTATCGCACTTGATATAGTTCCATCCTTTATTGCTTCTATTAATTCTGCTAACTCTTTAGGAGAGAATTTTAAATCTTCTACCCAAGTACTTTCTTCTTTCATAAGTCTTGAGATATCTCCCATGATCCAATTTGATGCTGCTTTAGGATCTCCTGATAACTTAGCACATTCATCAAAATAATCAGCCATTGCATCTGTAAGTGTTAATACATGAGCATCATATTTAGGTAGACCATATTCTTTTACAAATCTGTCTGCCTTTTGATATGGAAGTTCTGGAATTGTCTTTCTTATTTCTTCAATCCATTCATCAGAAACATTTAAAGTAACTAAATCTCCTTCTGGGAAGTATCTATAGTCATTTGCTTGTTCCTTACTTCTCATAACTATAGTTTTATTATTTGTTTCATCCCATCTTCTAGTTTCAACACTTAAAGCTTCCCCATTAGTTACAGCTTCAACTTGTCTGTCAAATTCGTAATTCAATGCTTTTTCTAATGCTTTAAATGAATTCATATTCTTAATTTCTGATCTTATACCAAATGGTTCTGTTCCTCTTTCTCTAATAGAAATATTTCCATCACATCTTAAAGAACCTTCTTCCATCTTACAATCTGATATTTGTGCAGAACTTAGTATACTTCTAAGCTTTGTAAGATATAGTGTAGCTTCTTCTGGAGTTCTAATATCAGGTTTAGATACTACTTCTATTAATGGCACACCTGCTCTATTAAAATCAACTAACGTACCTCTTTTAGTATGTAACAACTTACCTGCATCTTCTTCTATATGAATTCTTTCAATTCCTATTCTTTTAACTTCTCCACTTTCAAGTTCAATATCAATATATCCATCTCTACATATTGGTAATTCATCTTGTGTTATTTGATAATTTTTTGGACAATCTGGGTAGAAATAATTCTTTCTATCCATTCTTCCCACTTTAGTTATTTTACAATTTAAAGCTAATCCTGCTTTTATTCCTAGCTCTAAAACTCTTTTATTTAATTGTGGTAATGATCCTGGAAGACCTAAACATACAGGACAAACATGAGTATTAGGTTTTCCTCCGAATTCTGTTGTACAACCACAGTATATTTTAGTATTAGTTAAAAGTTCAGCATGAACTTCTAATCCTATGACTGATTCAAATTCCATTGTTTCTTCACTCCTTACCCCTATAGATTTGGATGCATTTCATGCCATTTAGTTGATTGTTCATAGCTATATGCAAGATTAAATAATGTGTCTTCTTTAAAATAGTTACCCATTATTTGAAGTCCTACTGGAAGACCATCAGCAACTCCACATGGAAGTGATATTGCTGGAATACCTGCTATATTTACAGGAACAGTATAAATATCTCCTAAATACATTTCTAATGCATTTTCTGTTTTTTCTCCAATTTTATAAGCTGGAGTTGGTGCTGTTGGTGATATTATCGCATCAAAATCTTTAAATATATTTTCAAATTCACCTTTTATAAGATTTCTAACTTTTAATGCTTTCTTATAATATGCATCATAATATCCTGCTGATAATGCATAAGTACCAAGCATTATTCTCTTTTTAACTTCTTTTCCAAATGCTTCACTTCTTGATTTAAAGTATACATCAACTGCATCTTCAACACTTTCACTTCTATGTCCATATCTTACTCCATCAAATCTAGCTAAATTTGATGATGCTTCTGCACATGCTAATAAATAATAAGCTGATATAGCATAATCTGCTAATGGAAGTGATACTTCTGTAATTTCTGCACCATTAGCTTTGAATACTTCTAATGCGTCATATATAGCTTTTTGAACTTTAGGGTCTAATCCATCTTTGAAAAATTCCTTTGGTAATGCTATTTTCTTTCCTTTAATATTTTCTGATAAAGAATTTTCATAATTAGGTACATTTATATTAGCTGTAGTAAAATCTCTGTGATCAACACCTGATATTACTTGTGTTAATAAAGCACAATCTTTAACATCTCTTCCTAATGTACCAACTTGATCTAAAGTAGAACCATAAGCTACAACTCCACTTCTTGAAACTCTTCCATATGTAGGTTTTAATCCAACTATTCCACAAAAAGATGCTGGTTGTCTTACCGATCCACCAGTGTCAGTTCCTAATGCTAAAGGAACTTCTTTTGAAGCAACAGCAGCAGCAGATCCACCTGATGATCCACCTGGTACTCTATCCAAATCCCAAGGATTTCTAGTTATCTTATAAGCAGAATTTTCAGTTGATGAACCCATTGCAAATTCATCCATATTTAATTTACCTAATATAACTCCACCTTGTGACTTTACACTTTCAGAAACTGTAGCATCATATGGTGATATATATCCTTCTAATATCTTAGATGCACAAGTGTTTTGCATGTTCTTAACACTTATATTATCTTTGATTCCTAAAGGTGCTCCCCCTAGTAATCCAATATCTTCACCTTTGCTTAACTTTTCATCTAACGCTTTAGCATCATTTAATGCTTCTTCTTCTGCAATATATAAAAATGCATTTACTTTTTCATCTATATTCTTTACATTTTCTAAATGAGCTTTAGTAACTTCTTCTACTGAAGCTTCTTTTTTAGAAATTAAATTCTTTAATTCATGAGCTTTATAATTTGTAAAATCCATATTTCACCCTCCAATCTCCTATTGTTCTCTTATAATTGTTGGAACTAAAACATATTCTTCTAATGTTTTAGGCGCATTTTCTAAAACCTCTTCTAATTTAATTGAAGGGGTAATTTCATCTTCTCTAAATTTGTTTTCAATATAATAAGGGTTTACTATTATATCTTCCTTTTCAGTATCTAACTCTTGAAGCTTTTCAACATAATTTAAAATTTGATTTAAATCAGATGCTAAGCTTTCTTTTTCATCTTCATTAAAACTTAATCTTGCAAGTTCTGCAACATATTCAACGTCTTTTTTAGTAACAGACATAGTTAACCTCCCTTTCAAAGTAAAGACAATTTAAAATTAAACTGCCTTATATACTATAAGTATCTTATTCAATACATTAAATTTTATCATAAAATCTTCTATTTTACTAAATTAACTATAAAAAATATTAGAGAAATAGATATTGTAAAACTAAACGCAGAGTATATTATTCTTTTTCTACCAGTTTCGTTAATCATAAACCTAATTGTAAGAACAAGCATAGTTATAAATATTCCTAATTGAACTGGTAAATATGAATTGAAAATCTGATTAACATAATAAAATTGATAACTAGTTAAAAAAGTACATACTATTAAAATGCTAGTTATAAATCCACATATTAAAGTTAACCAATTTACTAATGTCTTCATTAACTTTCACGTCCCAACATTTTTTCAAATTCTTCTTCGGAAATAATTTTAACTCCAAGTTCTTCTGCTTTAGTTAATTTTGATCCTGCTGATTCTCCAGCTATTACATAATCTGTTTTTTTACTTACACTACCTGAAACTTTAGCACCTAAACTTTCTAGCTTAGTTTTTATTTCAGTTCTAGAATAATTTTGTAATGTACCAGTAGTAACTACAGTTTTATCTTTAAAAATACTTTCTACTATTTTAACTTCATCAAATATAGGATTCACTCCTAAATTTAATAATTCATCAATAGTATTTATTACTTTTTCTTCTTTAAAGAATTCAATTACATCCTGTGCAACTATATCACCAACATCTTGAACTGACACTAATTCTTCAAATGTAGCATTTTTTAATCCATCTATTGATTTAAATTTATTTACAATATCCTTAGCTGTTTTCACTCCTACATTAGGAATTCCTAAAGCATATATAAATGAATATAACTTACAATCTTTACTCTTTTCAATTGCATTTAATAAATTTTCCGATTTTTTTTCTCCAAATTTCTCTAAGTTTATTAAGTCTTCTTTTTTTAATTTATATAAATCTGAAATAGATTTAATATTTAATTTTTCAAATAATTGTTCTGCTGTTTTTTCTGAAAATCCTGCTATATTCATAGCATCTCTTGATGCATAATGAACTATGGTTTTTACTAACTGTGGCTTACAAGAAAGTGTATTTTCACAAAAATAATGTGCTCCATTTAAAACCACGTGACTACCACATGCTGGACATTCAGTTGGTGGACATATTTCTTCAGAATTTTCTAATGTATTTTCTAGTGTTCCCATAATTTCTGGTATAACATCGTTAGATCTTCTAACAAATACATCAGCTCCGATTCTTACACCCTTTCTTTTTATATCATCCATATTATTAAGAGTTGCTCTTTTAACAGTTACTCCTGCTAATTCTACAGGTTCTAATATTGCTGTTGGACCTATTCTTCCACTTCTTCCAACATTCCATTCAACATCTAAAAGTTTTGTTGTAGCTTCTTGCGCTTCGAATTTATAAGCTATTGCCCATTTAGGGTATTTAACTGTATAACCTAATAATTCTCTTGTTCTAATATCATCTATAGCTATTACCAAACCATCAATATCATAATTTAAATCAAATCTTATTTTTTCTATATACTCTATTTCTTTTTTTATATCATCAATTGATGTACATACTTTTAAATATTCATCTATTGGAAGCCCTTTTTCTTTTATAAAGTCCATCATTTCTAAATAAGTTTTAAATTGATAGCCTTCTTTATAACCAACATCATAGAAAAATGCTGACAAATCTCTTCTAGCAGTTTCTTTTATATTAAGATTTCTTAAAGCTCCCGCTGCACCATTTCTTAAGTTCTTTAATGGAATATCTGCACTAGCATTATATTTTTCAAAAGCTTCTTGTGTCATAATAGCTTCGCCATGCACTTCAAATAAATCATCATTTTCTTGAAGTTTTAATGGTATAGATTTAATAGTTTTTACTTGTGATGTTACATTCTCCCCTATTTCTCCATTACCTCTTGTTGCACTAACTTCAAGCATACCTCCCTTATTATAAGTTAGGTTAACTGTTAACCCATCAAACTTTTTAGTGGCTATATATTTTAAATCCGGTAAATCTTCACCTTGAGCTCTCATCTCATTAACAAATTTTATATTTCTATTGTGCCAATCTTTTATTTCATCTAAACTTTGAGCTTTATCCAAGCTCCAAAGTTTTCCCTTGTGTGTATATTTATTAAATCCTTGTAAAACAACATCACCTATTCTTAATGTGGGTGAATACGGAAGTACAAAACCAGTTTCCTTTTCTAATAATTTAAGTTCATCATATTCTTTATCATAATCCTTATCACTTACAGATGGATTATCAAGCACATAATAATCATATGAATACTTATTTAATATTTCAACAAGCTCTTTTATTCTTTCTATTTTATCCACCATTATCTCCATCTCCTAAACCAAGAAAATTTATAAATTAATTTATTTATCTTATAATTAAAAGTAAATCTATAGAAGTCGACCTTTATTTTATATTGCTTTTAACTTAGCAAATGATAACATTAAATTTTTAACTCCTTGTTTGTCAAATGCAATAGTTAACTTTTTATCATCTCCTGAGCCTTGAACGCTAACTATTGTACCTATTCCAAATTTTTCATGTTGTACTTTTCTTCCTAACGTAACCTCATTAGCATTTAAATATCCAGAATTATCATTATCATTAATAACAGTATTAACTGGCTTAGAAAACTCTTTTCTTATTGTACTTCTTAAACTATGTGGATTACTATAAGAATCATTTTTTTGAGCCTTAACATTAGAATTAGATCCATTTCCTGATCCTATTCTATTTCCACTTACATATTCTTTAAGTTCTTGTTTGATTTCATTTATAAAATCAGATTGAGAATATGCTACAGTCCTACCAAATACTCTTCTAACTTCAGCCGAGGTCATAAATAATGTTTCTTTTGCTCTTGTTATTCCTACATAACATAATCTCCTTGACTCTTCCATCTCAGATTCTTTTTCAAACGACATATTTCCCGGGAAAATACCATTTTCCATTCCAACCATAAATACAACTGGAAACTCAAGTCCTTTTGCACTATGAACTGTCATTAATACTATTGTATCTTCTTGTTCTTCAATTTTATCTGTATCTTGAACTAATGATACTTTTTCTAAATATGCTGCCAAAGATTTGTCTTCGTTATTTTTTTCAAAATCAACTGCATCAGAAACTAGTTCTTTTAAATTTTCAATTCTACTTTTATCTTCTATTTCCTTAGATGCTTCTAACTGTTTTAAGTACTCTGTCTCTTTAAGTATTGCCTCAATTAATACAGATATAGGTGCTGTTTCACTAAGTGACATGAATTCTTCCATTAAATTTGTAAAAGCTTCTATATTATTAGCATTTCTAGGTGTTAGTGTTGGTATTGTTCTAACCTCCATTAAAGCATCCCACATATCTAATTCGAAATTATTTGCAAATTCTTGAATTTTTGATACTGTAGCATCACCTATACTTCTTTTAGGAACATTTATTATTCTCTTTAAACTAACATCATCTCTTGGATTAACTATAGCTTTAAGATATGCTAAAATATCCTTTATTTCTTTTCTATCATAGAATCTTGTTCCCCCTATTATCTTATATGGGATTCCTCTTCTTCTTAAACTTTCTTCAAATATACGTGACTGAGCATTAGTTCTGTATAGTATAGCAAAATCTTTGTACTCTTTATTTTCTTTAGATTTAATCTCTGCAATTTGTTTGCTAACAAAATCTCCTTCATCACTATCTGAAAAAGCTCTATATATTTTTATCTTATCCCCTGCTTCTTGTTCTGTTCTAAGAACTTTGCTTTTTCTATTTGCATTATTAACAATTACTACATTAGCAGCATTTAATATATTGCTCTTAGATCTATAATTTTGTTCTAATTTAATTACTTTAGCCTTAGGATAATCTTTTTCAAAATCCAATATATTTTGAATATCTGCGCCTCTCCATTGATATATACATTGATCATCATCCCCTACAACGCATATGTTCTTATATTTTGATGCTAATAATTTAATTAATTCATATTGAGCGCCATTAGTATCTTGATATTCGTCTACCATTATATATTTAAATTTATTTTGATAAAAATCTAATACTTCTGGATTAGATTTAAATAATTCAACAGCTTTAAATATTAAATCATCAAAATCCAACGCGTTATTTTCCTTTAGTCTTCTTTGATACATTTCATATGCTTCTGCAATTTTCTTTTCTCTAAAATTAGATTCATTTTGTATCATAAAACTTTGAGCAGTTTGCATAGTATCTTTTGCTTTTCCAATTTTACTTAATATCTCTTGATCAGATATATCTTTATCATTAATATTTAAAAGCTTCATGCATTCTTTTATTAATACTTTTTGATCAGATGTATCATATATTGTAAAGTTACTGTTGTAACCAATCTTATCTATTTCTCGTCTTAAAATTCTAACGCAAGTTGAATGGAATGTAGATATCCACATATTTTCAGCTTTACTACCAATTAGTGATATAACTCTATCCTTCATTTCTTTAGCTGCTTTATTTGTAAATGTAATAGCTAGTATATTATATGGCGCTATACCTATATTTTCTATCATATGTGCCATTCTATATGTTAATACTCTTGTCTTTCCTGATCCAGCTCCAGCTAATATTAATAATTGGCCATCTATAGTAATTGCACCTTCATATTGTTCTTTATTAAGCAATGATTTTAACTCCATTTAGTTAATCTGCTCCTTTCGTAATCTCTAAATATTATAACATAGTGAAAGTATTAATAATATTTCTCTTTGTATGTTAATTTAATCTTTACATACATCCATTATATCTAATTATTGCCTTAAAAATTATATACTTTCTATTATCTCCTGTTTTTAAATATAAAAACAAAAATAAATGAAGGATTTCAGTCATATTTATAAAAAAACAACTTAAATCCTTCACTTTTTTTCTATTTAATTTTTTTATTTAATTTTCATTAAAACATACTATATTTTATATTTTTTTATATATTAAATCAAATTTTTCCCTAAGTAAACATTTTCATTTGTGAAAACAAAAAAACGCAACCCTTGGGGCTAGGTTGCGCTTTAGCAATAAGCAATAAGCAATAAATAAAAAGGGGGCTATATAATTCCTTTTATTTATCCTTGCAAAATTATTATAGGCTATTCTATATTAAAATGCAAGTAATTTTACGAAAAATATTCATCTGTACATCTAAAATGAATTATTTTATTGCAGAATCTTTTTAATGTTCGTTAATTTTTATTTAAAATAGCCAATTCTTCATCTGATAGTTCTCTATATTCGCCTTCTTCTAAATTTTCATCTAAAATTAAACCACCAAATTCTTCTCTTTTTAGATATACTACTTTTTTATCACATGCTTCAAACATTCTTTTTACTTGATGATATTTGCCTTCTTGTATAGTAATTCTAACTTCCGAACCTTCTGGTGATGCAGATATAATATCTAATTTAGCTTCTAAACATTTATATCCATCATCTAATACTACACCTTTTTTAAATGCCTGTTGATCTTTTTCATTTACCTCTTTATCTATCTTAGCATAATAAACTTTATCAACATGCCATTTAGGTGATATCATTCTATGATTAAATTCTCCATCATTAGTTAATAATAGTAGGCCTACAGTATCTTTATCTAATCTCCCTACTGGAAATGGATTGAAAATTTGATGATCTAATTCCAACAAATCAATAACAGTTTCATCTTTTGAATCATGAGTTGCTGATATTACTCCTGTTGGTTTATTCATCATTAAATATATGTATTTACGATAAAATATCTCTTCTCCATTTATCTTAACTATAGATTTTTCAGGATCTATAGTTACACTACTATCTTTAATTATCTTTCCATCTACTTCAATTAATCCTTTTCTTGCTAATACTTTAGCTTCTTTTCTACTTCCATATCCTAAATTAGAAATTATTTTATCCAATCTCTCCATTTACTTCACTCCACTCTGTCATTTTATATGTCTTTCTATACAATAGTATCTTATCACATATGTCAAAATAAATATTCATATAAATAAAATATTGTACTCTTAAGTTCAATTACTTTGTTATCTCTGCTTGCCATATATCCACAAACCATTAAAATATATCACAAAAAAGTGAAGTTATTATTAAATAACTTCACTTTTTTATTTGGTTCATGCTAAAGTCCACTTCTATAATACCCCATTACTTTCGGAATATAATTTTGAGTTTCTTTAGGCATTTTATATAAATGTTCAACAGAGATAACGCCCCTTTTTTGCATTGTTCCAGGGCCTGCATTATATGCCATAAGAGCCATTTCTACATTTCCATCATATCTGTCAATGTATCCTTTTAATTGTTTAACTCCACCATTAATATTTTGTTCTATATTAAAAGGATCACTCACTCCATCTTCTTCACAATTCTCCGGCATAAGTTGCATAAGCCCCATAGCACCTGCACCTGAAACCACTTTAGGATTAAAATCTGATTCCTGTTTTATTATTCCTAAAATCAAATTAGAATCTACGCCATATTTTCTTGATGCATCTTCTACAGCTCTATATATTCTTTGCTTACTCTCGTCATCAGTATCTATATTGACAGTTGATGTAGTACTAGAACCATTTAATTTAGAAGTTAAATTTTCATTTAAAACCATTTTCATATAATCTAGTCTTTGTCCAGGCGTTGTATTTGTATTTTCTAATGATTTCATTGCTTCTAGTGCATTTGAATCTTCATTTGATTTGTTTACTGATTCATTAGATTTATCTGTTAAAGCCTGCATAACTAAGGCAAATTCTAGTCCATTAGTTCCACTATTATTTTTATCACCACTACTATTATCACTATTATTAATTGCTGTTAATGCCATTAATTCATTTGAAAATGAATTTAAATTGTCTATACTCATAACTGCCCTCCAATTTTATTATGCTCTATTTTAAGTATGTGTTAATAGCTACGATGGAAAGTTAGCCTCTATAAACACCTTATTAAAACATAGCCTTTTATTAAAATATCAAACTTAAACTACTCTACTATACTTATTTTCGTAATAAGTTTATAAATCTTAATCTAATACCTTAAAAGATATTTCTGCATAATCTTCATAGTTAATATTTTTATAATAACTTTTAGATAGTACTAAAATCTTATACTTTCCTTTAATAAAAGGTATAAAGCTATAGTAATCTTTCTTACTATATGATTGAACTTTATTCCAGTTACCATGTTCCATTAAATAAAATTCATAACAGACATCTTTTCCACCTGTGCTCTTTACTTCAAATGATAATTCATGATTAACTTTAACCTTCTTTTTATTTATAATTATTTCTGTATTTATAACAGGTGATGCTTCATTTATATATAAACTAACTTCTTTTTTAGAATCATATTCATCTGTACATTTTATATTTTTAGCATACACTTCTATTGTATATTTTCCTGAAGTTTTAGGAATAAATCTCAACTTTTTATTTTTAATAAATTCAGTTTCTTCAACTAAGTGTCCATTAATTTTAGTTACATATTTGACCAAAACACTTTTTGTGTTTTGAATTATTGATTCAAATTCTATTGTATCTCCAACTACATAGTTATTCTTTAAAGGTAACATTATATAATCGATTTCTCCAGGTATATATTCATTGGCTTTTAAATACACAAAAGTATGTGCATCAAATTCTTTGTCAGAATATCTATCCTTAACAATAATCTCTATCTCATAATCTCCCTTTTCTTCTGGAGTGAAGTTAACCCAATTTCTATTTCTATTTTCTATTTTTTCTACCTTTATTTTATTTCTATATATTATAAATGAATAATTTAATCTAGTTCCTCCTTCTGCATTAACCATTATATTAACAGGTTGGTTAATTAAAACACTTTTTTCTTTATCTATAACAACATCAACTATTTTTACTGGTTTACTACCTTTTTTCTCTATTTCAAACTCTATTTCTTCACAAGCTTCATATTCACATTGAGATGATGCATCTTTAACAAAAACTGATATACCATATCTTCCTGATTCTCTAGGTTTCCATATATATTCAGAATTTCTTATAAATCCAGTGTCTTCTTCATATGAACCTTTTACTTTATACCTATATAAAAGGTTCAAACCACCCTCTACTTCAGCTTTAAATTTTATATCAGTTTCTATAATTTGAGGTGAACTTAAATCTGCTGAAAATCCTTTAATTAATATATCTTTATATGGTTTTATATCATATAAAAGAACTGCTCTATCATCATATTCTTTATTTGAAAATATATCTTTTGCACATGCTAAGAGTCTGTAACTACCATAAGTATACTCCTTGTAATTCACATAATTTTTAGTAGAATAATCTTGTACACAAGTTGCTTTTCCATCCTTAGAAATCTTATAGTATTTATATAATATTGTTCTATTGCTCTCATTTTTAGTTTCTAATGTAAATTTAAGATCTTGTCCAACTATCAATTCAGTATTATGACATATAAAATTAGTTATCTCTACATCTTCAATATCATCTACATTTATTTTAACAGTAGTATAGTCATCAAAATTTTCATCAGAATCAACTCTTTTGCACTCTATTAAGAATTCCTTTTTCCCAGCATTATTTGCAGTATATAATAATGTATTGTCTGTTGTATAATCTATAATAGGTTTCCACCCTTGCTCATCCTTTACATAAAATCTATAGAGTAACTCTTTTTCAACTGTTTTTACCTCTATAAGGCACTTTTCTCCAACATTTAAACTAGTTTTATCAACTTTAACTTCATCTATAAGACTCACTAAATCTTTATTACTAATTAAATAATCTTCTTTAGCCACATAATCAAATGATTTTTTACCTTCCTTATCCCTTGCTTGAACCATAACTGTATATTCCCCTTCATAAACTGGTTTCCAACAGCAATTATCCTTTTCTGAATAATCTTGTATAGTTGTCCATATACCATTTAAACCAATAATAAATTTATATTCTATATCATCATTAGGATTATTAACCTGACTTTTTATATTTATTTCCGTTCCTCTTGTTTGCGGTTTTTCCTTATTGAATATGAGTTCTATATTCTTTAACTGAAGCTCTTGCATTCTTCTCAAAACCCCTCTCTATATTACTCCCTTAATTACATTATACAATTATTCCATTTTTTGTAAATAACTTCAGCTAATTTTTATTTAAATTATATCATATTTATGTAATTTCTATCATATACTGAAAAAAAAATAGAGGTATTCTCCTCTATATATTTTTATTAACTAATTCAATTAGTTTTATTAAGTTTTTTTCTAATCTTAAATTATCCTCATTAGTTCTCTTTTTAGGATTTGAAGTTTTACCTCCACCTCGCCTAATTTTTTGGGATAAATGTCTTTCTTCTAATAATCTATCTATATTGTTTTCATCATAGATAAATCCCTTTGGATTTATTACTCTTGCTTTCTTAGGTAAACATATAGCTGCCACCCCATAATCTTGAGATATAACTATATCATTAGCTTTAGTTTCATTAATAACAAACATATCCACACTTTGAAAACCACTATCCACAATTTTAACTTCTGAGTAATTACTTTGTATAAAATGATTTATATCACAATAAATTATTACTGGTATATCTCTATCTTTAGCCACTTTTTCAATAATGGAGATACCTGGGCAGGCATCTCCATCAATTATGATTTTCATAAATTAAAGTCTCTTCTCTAATTCATCTTTCATATCTTCATATCCTGGTTTTCCAAGAAGAGCAAACATATTTTTCTTATATGCTTCAACTCCTGGTTGGTCGAATGGATTTATTCCTAAAAGATATCCACTTATTCCACAAGCTTTTTCAAAGAAATATACCATGTGACCGAAATAGTAAGGTGAAAGTTCTGGTACATTTAATACCATATTAGGTACTTCACCATCATTATGTGCTAATAAAGTTCCTTGGAAAGCTTTATTATTTACAAAATCCATAGTTTTTCCAGTTAAGAAGTTTAATCCATCTAAGTCGCCTTCGCTAAATTCTATAGTAATTTCTTTTCTAGCTTTTTCGACATTAATAACTGTTTCAAAAAGATTTCTTCTACCATCTTGAATATATTGTCCCATAGAGTGAAGATCAGTACTGAAATCAACTGCTGCTGGGAATAATCCTTTTTTATCTTTTCCTTCAGATTCCCCATATAATTGTTTCCACCATTCATTAAAATAATGAATACATGGTTCATAGTTAACTAATACTTCTATTTCTTTACCTTTATTATATAAAGCATTTCTTGTAACAGCATATTTATAACAATCATTTTCCTTAAGTGAAGGATTTGAATATGCTTCTCTTGCATCTGCTGCACCTTGCATCATTTCATCTATATTTATTCCAGCTACAGCTATTGGTAGTAAACCTACTGGTGTTAAAACTGTAAATCTTCCACCAACATCATCAGGAATTACAAATGTTTCATATCCTTCTACATCAGCTAAGCCTTTTAATGCACCTTTAGCTTTATCTGTTGTTGCATATATTCTCTTTCTTGCTTCTTCTACTCCATATTTCTTTTCTAAATATGATTTAAATATTCTAAATGCAATAGCTGGTTCTGTAGTAGTACCTGATTTTGAAATTACATTTACACTAACATCTTTTCCATCTATAGCTTCTAATAATTCCGCCATATAAGTTGAACTTATGTTATTGCCTGCATAAAATATCTTTGGTGCTTTTCTCTTATTGTCATCTAAAACATTATGGAAATTACTTGTTAACATTTCTATTGCAGCTCTAGCTCCAAGATAAGATCCACCTATTCCTATAACTATCAATACATCTGAATCAGATTGTATTTTTTCTGCTGCTTTTTTAATTCTAGCAAATTCTTCTTTATCATAATCTACTGGAAGGTCTATCCAACCTAAAAAGTCATTTCCTTGACCTGTTTTACTATGAAGTCTATCATGTGAATCTTTTACCATTCCTTCCATGTAATCTAGTTCATAGTCTTTTACAAATGCTTGTGTTTTACTTAAATCTAATGTTAATCCTTTTTTCACAACCATACCTCCATATATTAATTACGTAAATTTCACTTTTCAATTATATCACACTTTTATTAAACATTTATGATATTATTCAAACTTTGGAATTTCGTACTAAAAATAATAATTTTTGATTTTGAAGGTAGATGGATTATATAAATTCATCTACCTTCATAATTAAAACTAATTTTATTACTTTACTATAATACTGTAATCTTATTATATACATTTTCCCAATCATTAATGAATTGTTTTACACTTAATTCTGTTAATGGATGTTCTATAAGTTTATCCATTATATCACTTCCTACAGTTACGGATTGACATCCCCTTAAAGCAACATCATTAACTTGTTGAACATTTTTAAAAGATGCTGCTAAAACTTTAGTATTTAAATTATTAAATTCTAATAATTTAATGATTTCTCCAACAACCTCTACTCCATTTCCACTAATATTATCAATTCTATTAACATATGGTGCAACAAATTTTGCACCTGCTTTTGCTGCTATTAAAGCCTGTTGTGCGGTAAATATTGCAGTAGCTGTTATCTTATATCCTTCTTTACTTAATATTTTTATAGCTTTTATACCATCTGGAGTAACAGGTATTTTAATATATATGTTACCTCCAACTTGCTCTGCTATATACTTAGCCTCTTCAATCATATCTTCAGCTTTTAATGATAAAACTTGTGCATGTAACATGCTATCATTACCTATAATTTTTCTAATATTTTTTAATATTTTTATAAAATCTTCTTTTTCCTTACTTATTATAGATGGATTTGTTGTAACACCTTCCATAGGATAAAATTCATAAACTCTTTTTATTTCTTGTAAATTTGCAGTATCTAATATATATATCATTTTTTCCTCACACCCCTGTTAATATTCTTAAAAATTCTCTTTATAGCATTAAAAGTCCCTTATAATATTAGGAACTTTTAATGTTTATATTTATTTGAAATTTATGAGAGAGTACTAAATTGATTTAAAATACATTTTTATGGTTTTTACTAAATAAAACTAACCTCTAGTTTTTCCACCAGCTACATTATAAGTTACTCCATGAATATAGCTTCCTCTTTCTGATCCTAAGTAACAAACTAAATCAGCCACTTCTGATAATTTTCCTGACCTTCCAAGTGGAGTAGTTGATGTTTTGCTGTATCCAGCTCTTAAATCTTCAACTGTGATTCCTCTAGTATAAGATAATGCTGTTTCATATTCTATGGTTCTTAATCCTGTAGCTTCTAATATTCCCGGTGCTACACCTACAACTCTAACGCCTTGCTTTCCTAATTCTTTAGACCAAGATCTTGTAAATGAGTTCACTGCATTTTTAGTTGCTGCATAAATACTTTGACCTTCTGATCCTTCTAGTCCACTTTCTGAAGACATGTTTACAATTACTCCAGAACCTGCCTTTACCATTTCTCTAGCAACTGCTTGTGCACAGAAAAATACACCTTTTATATTAACATTAACTATTTTATCAAAAACAGCTTCATCTAATTCATACTTGCTATTTTCTTCTTTTGGATCTACTAATAGTCTAGGTATGTTTATACCTGCATTATTTACTAATATATCTATTTTTCCAAATGTTTCTTTAGTTTTTGAAACCATTTCTTTAACACTATCATAACTTGTTACATCTGTATTTACATATAACATTTTTCCGCTTTTTTCATTCATATCTAATTCTGGTGTATTAGGATTCATATCACATACAACCACATTTGAACCATTATTTAAAAATTCTTGTGCTACTGCCTTTCCTATTCCTGATGCTCCACCTGTAACTATTACTGTTTTTCCTTCTAAATTTAACCATGACTTTGTCATTTTTTATCCCTCCATCATTAAATTAACAACCTATATGGACATTGTTTCTCTGCATTTGATAAATAAAATAGGTTTGATTATCTTTACTTATTTCCGATATAAGTACATTCACAATCAAACCTATTTAAAATTCAAAGAACAATTAATCCTATAAATTATTTAATTATTTATATATAAGTTTGAAAATACTTTAAAACTTTTCGTTAAATTGACTTATTGTATAAATTAACTTATAATTTTATTAAATATTATTTTTTAACTATTTAAAATTAATTTCTTATTATTTTTAAGATTGTACCAACGGCAATTGGTGCAATTTCTTTTTTTTCTAAGTATAAAGTTCCGGCAACTTGTGCTTCTTCTTCTCCTAGAAAATTATATGTTATATGTCCTAATTCTTTTAAATTTTTATTTACTAGTTCACCTACTGCTTTTATTTCATAATTAACATCACCTATTGAAAGTATGTCTTGTGGTATTATCTCTTCTAATAAATTATTTTCATTGTGAATAAAGCAATAATCAATTAATTCTTGAGGAGCATTGTCCTTAAAAGTTATAAACATATTTGCTGCAAAAAATTCTTCAGCATTTTCACCAATTTTTTCTATTTTAGTACTATAAATCGTCTTCATAAAATTGTTCCCTTCTTTAACAATTAGATTCTTTAATTAATACAATTTAGCTGTATAATCCAAAACTTACAAGCCAAGCTACTACAACTGTTGGAGCTCCTGTTAAGAATCTTGAGTATAGAACTGATGGAACACCTACTTGTACAGTGTCTGGTTCTGCTTCAGCTAATCCTAATCCTACTGGTATAAAGTCTGCTGCTGCTTGTGCATTTATTGCAAATAATGCTGGTAATGCTAAGTGTGGTGGTATTGTTCCTTTACCAATTTCAGTACCTATTAAAACACCAACTATTTGTGCTATAACTGCACCAGGTCCTAAGAATGGTGAAAGTAATGGGAATGAGCATATAAGTGCTAATACAACTAAACCACCTACATTTCCTATTAATGGTG
The DNA here is from genome assembly GCF_900290265.1 of Clostridium cagae. Classification (NCBI taxonomy): domain Bacteria; kingdom Bacillati; phylum Bacillota; class Clostridia; order Eubacteriales; family Clostridiaceae; genus Clostridium; species Clostridium caccae. Next base: position 191,631 of record NZ_OKRA01000002.1, on the reverse strand, counting down.
TAAGTAAGTTTGCAATAAAGCTTCCTATTCCTGATTCATTTATAATACCTATCATTACTGCAACGAAAGCCATGAATGGTAATATTGTGTGAATTACTGTGTCAATAGTATCTCTTCCTGCTTGGAATAATGTACTACTAAAGTTTCCTATTGCTATACCAATCTTTCCAACAAGTCCCCCTGTTTGTTGACTAATCTTTTTACTAGTATCGTAACTCATTAAGTCTTCCTCCTTTAAATCCTATTCTTTATATCTTAGAAAATAAACCTATTCTATTACTTCTACATTTGCTGGTTTTACTGCTGAAACATAAATATCTTCTTTTATAAACATTGCTAAAGGTCCACTTCTACCTGTTTTCATAATATTAACTGTTGGTATCTTCTTTTGAGGATAAATTCCACATCTTAATGTTCCTCCACAGTTTATTATTACACAAGCAATTTCATCGTCTTTAACTCCTGTTGTAAATCCATCTATTAATTCACATCCTGTTAATTCTGCTATTGTAACTGCTGTTTCTGGTTGAGCTCCTCCAGTAATATATACTACCTTGTTTCTTTTTTCTGTAGGTTCTATTAATAATGGGCCACCCCATCCGCCTGATCCTTTGTTTATCTTAACTTTTTTGTATCCCATAATTGCCAACTCCTTAATCTTTTATTTTTTTATTTAACTTTAATTTTTATTCAATTAATTTTTTTATTTAATAATTATCCTAATTTAACTTCTGTATTTAATTTAACACCTTGTTGTTTTTCTACATATGAAGTTGTAAAATCTGTTATCCAACCTCTAAAGAAGTTTGTTATTATACCTACTAATAAATATCTAACTGCTAAATCTGTAGTTGAAAAACCTAATGTAGTAATACCTGCTGCTATTCCTAAGAATACAAATAATTCACCTGGATTTATATGTGGGAATAGTCCATTCATTGTGTGGCAAGAGAAACTTGCTGCTGCATAGTAACTTGGTTTATACTTTTCTGGCATAAACTTACCTAATGATAATGTCATCGGATTCGCAAATACGAATGTTCCTATAACTGGTAATAGTAAATATCTAGTTATTGGGTTTTTTGCACACTTCATAGCTAGTTTTTCTACTTTCTCATCCCCAATAAATTTTATAATTGCATTCATTGTAACTAATAGTGCGATTAGTAGTGGTATAATTCCTGTTACGAAATCCATAAATTGATTACCACCTGCTCTAAATAGATTCATAAATGAATCTGCACCTCTAGCTAATAATTCTAACATTTGTGTCATAAGAAAACCTCCTCATTATATATTACAATTTTTAAACAACCACTTCTAAGTCTGCCTCTTTTTTATTTTCCTCCTCATGCCTAAATTTTTTGTAGTTTTTAACAGCATCTAAGATTGCTCTTTTAAGTGGTTTGTTAAATTCTTTTAAATCGTTTTCTTCAATACTATCTATGTACATATTTTCAAGACCTTTAAATTGCTTAACTCTTGCTGCTACTGTTACGCCTTGCATTTTTCTAGCTTCTAAAATTAATCCATCATCTTGAATTCTTATAAGAACTATAGTTCCTGAATTAATCATTCCTTTTTTTCTTCCTATTGCTACTTTTCCTAATCTTCTTAATTCTATATAATTTTTATTGAAATCCTTAATTTGTATTAATCCAAAGATAAAATTAAGTACCCAAACAGTAATTCCTATAATTATTAAAAATACAACCGAATTCATAATTTATCTCCTTCCTAAAACCTCTTTAAATTCTTTGTAATTTTTACTTTTTATTAGCTTTTGAACTATCTTCTTATCACTTGATAAATCTATAATTTCTTGATATGTTTTTACTATAATATCTTGACTATTCTGACTTTCTGAAGGTATTACAAGTAATATTATTAACCCAACTTCTTTACCATCAACCATAATCAATTTATCTAGTATTCCATATGAAACTATTACATTGTTTACCTTTTCATCTACAGCATGTGGTAATGCTATATATCCACCAAATGCTGTTCCTGCTTTCTTTTCTCTTGCTATAACTCTTTCTTTATATTCATTTGATACAATATTTGATTTTATTAAACTATCCAACATATATTCTAAGTTGTCCATGAAATTATTCTTGTTTAGGTAAAATACTAATTTTTTATCTAACATTCCATTTAAAATATATTGTTCTGTATCATTTCTTTTCTCATTAGTTTTATTTAAGAATATCTGACTTTCTATTTCTCCTTTTAATTGACTTTCATCAAAAATTGAAGTAATTTTTACTATTTGTATTTCAGTATTTATATCTAAATCTACAAGAGTAAATATCATATCATAATTGCTTGCCATTTCTTCTGTAAAATCTAAATCGGAAAATGATTTGAAGTTAATTTCTTCTCCTAGTATCTTCTTTAATTTTATAATTAGTAATTTCGCTGTTCCTAAGCCTGTCCCGCAAATAATTGCTGCATTTTCTATTTTAATAAAAGATTTACCTGCCCTTTCAACATAAGTCCCAAAATGTAATGCTAAGTATCCAACTTCATCATCTTCTACTTGTACTTGATACTTATCTTCAATCACTGAAGCAGCTATTTTAGCAACTTCATAAGGCAATTTGTACTTTTCTTTTATTTCTTTTAACATAGGATTTTTATATTTTATATTTAATACTATTCTATTTAGTGCATAATATAAATGATATTCTAATCCTTGTATTAATTGTTCATCTTCCTCTAAGCTTAATCCAGTAAATTCAAAAACCTTGTCAAAAATTTGTTTTCTTAATAAAGTTATATTTTCACCTATTGTTAAATTTCTTAATACTTCATGATACAAAGGTGCATTTCTTCCAAGTAAAGGCATCACTATAAAAATTATTTCTAAATCATCAATTTTTTTATCTTTTAAAGCTTCAATTGTACTTTTTATAGTTTTTCCTATTTCATACTCTTCTGATTCCTTTATTATTTTATATTGTGATTGTAAGGAAGTTATATTTTTATCATTCTTCAATCTCATTAGCATTACTGTTATATATCTTATTAAATTGTTTATTAAAGCTTCAGTTACACTAAATTTATTTTCTTTTAGATTCAGTACTATTTGTTCTTGAAGTTTAATAACCTCTTTTTTAGTAAGAATATTATTGCTTTCTAATAAAATTATTGAATCATTATATGTTTTACATATATGTTCAAGTATAATTAGTCTTAAATTAATTTCGTCACCTTCAATTTTTATTCCTGAATTTGTTTTTCTCTTTAATACTAAGCCATACTCATCTAACTTCTGATCTACTTTTTTTAAGTCTTTAACTAAAGTAGTCCTACCCACATTCATTTCTTCTGCCAAATCATCAATTGTCACAATCTCATTAAGTTCTACTAACCTGTTTATTAAATAATCAATTCTTTCTTCTGGATTATTTAATTGACAAAATTTTTGTTTTTGTCTTCTATTTAGCTCTAGCAATTGCTTGAATTTTTCATCATCTTTTATATTTAGCTTATACTCTGAATTATTAGTTTTTACTATTTCCACAACTTCTTTTGGTATTTCTTCTTGTAGTTGCTTTAAGTAAGTTCTAATACTTCTAGTACTAACACCAAGTTCATCTGAAAAATCTTTTAAAGCATTTCCTTTGCTATCAGCTAACATTTCAAGTATGGTAAACAACTTTCTTTCTAATGATTGTGTAACCATTTTCAATCCCTCATTCCATCTTACAATTATATAATAATACATTAATCCAATTTATTTAATATTCACTTTTTCATTATAGGTTGGAAAAAATGTATACTAATCAAAGAGATACTTATAATTATATACTCGTACACCCTTTGCAAACATTTTCATATTGATTATAACATATTTATACACGTTTTTTATTTTTTTCGTACATTAAATAGTTTCTTTCTTTGTTTTATTTATTTTTATTAAAAAAGAGAGTTTATACAAAGTATAAACCCTCTTATAATATATTAAATTACTTTATGAAAATTAAATTTAATAAATCCTAGCAACATGAATTTTTTTTATTTAAGCAGTTCTTAATATCTTTAATAGCTTTTTCATATCCTTGTCTAAATCCTACTTCGCATCCTTCTTGGAATCCATTTTCACGACCTTCTTTTAATCCTTCTCTATAACCTTTTTGTCTGCCTTCTTTAAATCCTTTTTCACGGCCTTCTTTACAACCCTTTTCGCAGCCATCTCTAAATCCTTCTTTGTATCCTTTTTCACGGCCTTCTTTACAACCTTTTTCACAACCATCTCTAAATCCTTCTTTATATCCCTTTTCACATCCAGCTTTAAATCCTTCTTTATAACATCTTCTGCATTCTGAATTATTGTTAGCTGATTCTGTATCAGAACAACATGATTCTTCATAATCTGAAAATTCGCAATCTCCAAATTCATTATTTCTCAATTCATTACAATCATTATTTAATTCATCGTCATTATAATAATAGTTCATTTCTTTATCTCCTTTTGTAAAATAATTATATTATATAGTATGTTGGAAATATAATATTTGTTAATTTAATAAATATTATATTTAATATAAGTTTGTAAATAAAAAATAGTTGAAGTTTGTGATAATTAAATACACAAAATTCAACTATTTTTTAATATTCATATTCTATACTTTATAAATACTATTAATTCACCTTACATCTAACATTATTTATAATGAATTTTTATTTTAAATCTCTTTTTATATGTCTTGGTTTGTAAGTATAATCAACTAATACTCTATTTATTTCATATTGACTATCGCCTTTGTGTGCTTGTCCCTTTTTAACAGTAAATGCCATGCTATATCCAGCATCTTTAACAGCCTTTAAAGTCTCATCATTATAACTACCAGAAGGATATGCAATAAAGTTAATCTTTTTACCCGTTATATTTTCAAGCTTAATTTTAGATTCTTTGACTTCTTTTAATTGTCCATCATAATTTAAAGTTGAAAGCTCTTTATGCGTAAGTGTATGGTCCTCAATATCAATTCCATAATCACTCATTTCTTTCACTTGTGATGGTAATACATATACATCACCATCTAAATAATCAGCTATTATAAACATAGTTGCCTTCATTTTAAATTCTTTAAGAATTGAAAATGCATTTGTATAATTATCCTTATATCCATCATCTAATGTTATAACTACACTTTTTTTAGGAATTTCAGCCCCATTATATAAGTAATCATATAACTCATGTAATGTTATCGTTGTATAGCCTGAATCTTTTATTGCTTGCAAATGTTCCCTGAACAAATCTTTAGATACAACTAGTGGATCTTTTTTAAATTTGTCACCAATAGAATGATAACCTAAAATGGTTACTCCCATATCTTTATCAGTTACATCTATACCATCAAATCTAATTGAATCATTATCATTTTTTATTACATTTGTACTCTCGTTAGCATCTGATTGAACACTTTCTGATTTTATATTATGATTAATACGAAATGCAAATAATGAAATAATTAACAATACTATTACTACTATTAATCCTTTCACTATCATATTATTATACTCTTTCAAAATATGCCTCCTAAATAATAAAATTATATATTTATTATTTTATATCTAAAATATATAATTTTACATTATATTCTTATTAATTTGTTCTTAATTCATTAACATAACAATAAAGTTTTCTAAACTAAACACTTTATTGGTTTCAAATACTTCTGCTAATTCATCTAAGTTCTCATCTGAATGTTCAACATCTTTAGAATACATATGCATTAACTCTACTTGATCTTCCTTATTAAATTTTTGTTCATTATTACACCATCGTACAACATTTAATTCTTTTATAATTAAGTAACTAAGTATAGCTAATTTTACTTTTGCAATTACATCGTAATCATATAAAGATTTCATTAAATATCTAAATATAAAATAAACCATTAAATGTTCATATTCATATATTTTATCCACATAATATTTATCAAATTGATTATGTTTATCCATATAAAACGCAACATTATGTTCTTCATCATAAAAATATTTTATAGTATATTTTAAAACATCAGGCCATTCTTCATTTATATGATCAATATCTTTATATACTTTTAAACACTTAAAAATATTCTTATATTTTTCTATATTTTTTGCTTTGTAATTGTCTAATTGATCTATTAATTTTTTTATAAATTTATCATCTGAATATTTATGTCTAATATTTATTATTTCAGATATCTTATTTGCATCTATTTTATCTTGAATTTCTTTTGCAAAATTAAGAATTATCGCCATCCTTTTATTTAATTCAATAGATCTATCCTGTAATATATCTATGAATATTTTTCTTGAACTAATTATTTGAATAAACATATCATAACTAATATCATTATATGTACATACCATTTCATCATTTTCTTCTAATTCAAATTCAACTTTTCTGGAATTATTTAAAATTATTCTAGCTGCTTCTGGACATGATAACGAAATCCCTATTTCTCGTGTACTTCCATACTCTTCAATAAATCTTGGATATTGTTTGCATGTGTTGCATAATCTCTCTTTTCCAAGGTTAATATATATATCACATTTCTTATCTTTATTTAAGAAAGAGCAATTATCTCCTTTTAATACAAAAATATTTTCTCCGTCTTCATCTGTAACTATTTCATTTTTAAACCTATCTCCAAATTTATCATTTACAGTTTTATAATACTCATACGTTTCATCATCTATTACAATTTCCCATCCTGCACAACATGTATCTTCACACTCTGATGCAATACATTTAAAATCCTTATAATAATCCGGTACTATTATCCTCATTTTTCTACCTCTTGTTTTTATATTAATAAAATTTATTATATATAATTTTATCATTTACTTCCAATAATAACTACTAGTTATTCAATTATCTCATGTCTAAATTTCCTGTATTTAAATTTATTATGCATTTTGAATTTATAAAAACAAAAAAATACCTATTCGAATTCCTAATTTTAAACTTGTTGTGTGGTGTTTAAGGTGCATTTTGGTATTGAGTTCAATTCATTAATGCACTGTTTATTCGTATTATTCTGTATGACACTGAAAAGTGTTGTCATTTTATTGTCAGCATCCACCAAAATAATCAATCCTATCTCTTCAACATTATCACTTCAGAATTATGAAAATACCTCTTATTGATATGGAAATTTTAATTTCAGGGAGTATGCTCATAATCTTCTGTAACTAAAAATTTTCAGAAATAATTTTAAGTGCTATTTCTTTCGCCAAAGCACTTGAAACATTTGGATTCTCCGTTTCGGATAATCGAACTGCAAAGTATCCTCTTTCATTACCGGATTCAAATAAACCTATAAACCAAGAATCCAAGCTTACGCTTTTTAACCTACCATATCCAGTTTTTCCGTAGACAGTAATATTATCTTGTTGGTCTTCCAGCTCCATAACAGACAATAACGTCTTTATATTTTCTTCTCTATACTCGGAGTCTTCGCCAAATATTCTATATAAAACATCCACCTGTTCTAATGGTGATATTTTCAGCGAAGATTCTACCCAAAAACCAGTTAATGAACGATTATTATTGTTTTTGTTGAGTTTTCCTTCCCAGTCAGATATATCCTCATTACCATACCCTAAGTTGCTAACAAAACTTTGCATTTTTTTCATACCGATTTCATTTATTATCTCACGATAATACCAAATACAAGATGTTTTGAAAGCTTCATTTAACATCATATCTTTATTCCATGATTCATTCCAAAATTTTTCACCGCTCCAATACCTTTTTGAATTGTCATTTGTTATTACTTCATTTTCTAACGCAGCAAGCGTAGAAATAATCTTAAAAGTTGAACATGGCGAACGTCGTTCTTGCGCAATTTCTGCATTATAAATTTTATAAGTGTTAGAACTACTTAAATAGAAAACAGCACAACCTTCGTATCCTTGAAAATATTTGCTAAAATCTACATTTAATATAGTTTTTTCAATTTCTTTATTGTACTGACTGTTTTCTGTTTCAACGTCTATTATTCGTTCATCTAAAGTTTTGTTATTATTATCAATAGCATTATTATTAGAACACGCTGTTAACAAAATCAAAAATACCAATGTTATTTCTAATAAATAAAAATATTTTTTCATATATAACCTCGTAAATTATAAAAACCTCGAAGTAATCTCAATACTTCCATCACTTCAAGATTAGTTTCTTTTGCTGTTATAGAATACCACATTAATTATCTACTCACAAGCCGATATTGCTTCTATTCCCTAGTGTTATTTTCCTCAATTCCAAAGTGTAGTAAACATTAATAATACAGTATCTGTCTTAATTGAAAAGTAATTATTTCTGTAATATAGTCATTTATATTCAAATGACTATATTACAGGCATGAAGTGACTCAATTGACCAAGTCTATCTCGCACCTCTTTGATCTTCTTTTTTATATAATCTCTTATAAAATTTTGCAACATTTTGAAAGCCATTGCTTTTGAACCTGATGAAGGTAATTTTATAAAAAATTCTATTGAAGGTCATGAAAAAGAAGAAGTTTTACTGAATCAGTTATTCCCAGAACAGCAAAGCAAGAAAAGGAAAAGAAAGCCAAAGAAAGAGTAATAATTTCCGGTTAATCTATATAATTATTTAAGCAATTTTTCCAAAAAGTATTGTCATTTGATTGTCACGAGACATAAAAAGAGCCAAAAAACGCCGTGAATTGGGCATTTCTTGGCTCTTGTGTATTATTCAAACTCTATAGTTGCTGGTGGTTTTCCTGTACAATCATACATTACACGATTAACACCCTTAACTTCATTTACAATTCTAGTTGTTACTTTTCCAAGTACTTCCCATGGAAGATCTGCACTTTCAGCTGTCATGAAATCACTTGTAGTTACAGCACGAAGTGCAATTGCATAATCATAAGTTCTTTCATCTCCCATAACTCCTACTGAACGCATATTAGTAAGAGCTGCAAAGTATTGACCAATTTCCTTATCAATTCCTGCATTTGCAATTTCTTCTCTATATATTGCATCTGCATCTTGAACTATTTTAACTTTTTCAGCTGTTACTTCTCCAATAATACGTATTCCAAGACCTGGACCTGGGAAAGGCTGTCTAAACACTAACTTTTCAGGTATTCCGAGCTCTAACCCTGCTTTACGAACTTCGTCTTTAAATAGTAATCTAAGAGGTTCTATTATTTCTTTAAAATCAACATAATCAGGAAGTCCTCCAACATTATGATGAGATTTTATAACTGCTGATTTTCCAAGACCACTTTCAATTACATCTGGATAAATAGTTCCTTGTACAAGATAATCAACTGTTCCTATTTTTTTAGCTTCTTCTTCAAATACTCTTATAAATTCTTCACCAATTATTTTTCTTTTTTGTTCTGGTTCTTCTATTCCAGCTAACTTTTCATAAAATCTTTCTTGTGCATTTACACGAATGAAGTTTAAATCATACTGACCATTAGGTCCAAATATTTCTTCAACTTCATCACCTTCATTCTTACGAAGTAAGCCATGATCAACAAATACACAAGTTAACTGCTTTCCAACAGCTCTTGAAAGTAATACTGCTGCTACTGATGAATCAACACCACCTGATAATGCACATAATACTTTACCATTTCCAACCTTTTGACGAACTTCTTCAATTGTCTTTTCAACAAATGAATCCATTTTCCAATCTCCAGTACATCCACATATGTTATATACAAAATTTGAAAGCATCTTTGTACCTTCTTCTGTATGCATAACTTCTGGATGAAATTGAACTGCGTATAAATTTTTATCTTCACATTCCATAGCTGCAACAGGACAAACAGGAGTGTTACCTATTACTTTAAATTCTTCTGGTGCTTTTTCTATGTAATCAGTATGACTCATCCAACAAATTGTTGAAGAAGATACACCTTCAAAAAGTTTAGATTCTATGTTTACATCAACTTTTGTTTTTCCATATTCACTTACAGGGGCAGTTGCCACCTTTCCGCCAAGTATATGAGACATAAGTTGAGAACCATAGCATATACCAAAAATAGGTACACCTAATTCAAATATAGCTTTATCACATAAAGGAGAGTTCTCACCATATACACTGTTCGGACCACCTGTAAAAATTATTCCTTTTGGATTCATTTGCTTTATTTCATCAACACTTAAATTATAAGGATGAACTTCACAATATACATTACATTCTCTTACTCTTCTGGCAATCAATTGATTATATTGTCCACCAAAGTCTATAACTAAAACTAAATCTCTCTTCATCATTTCCTCCTAAATTGTTCTTTATAAATTTAATTATCTAGCAACTAAGAACATTACTCAATAAAAATTAATAATAAAATATATTTTTATTGTCCTACACTATAATTTGGAGCTTCCTTAGTTATGTTTATATCATGTGGATGACTTTCTCTATATCCTGATGCTGTTTGAACAACAAATCTAGCAGTTTCATATAAAGTATCTAAATTTTTTGAACCTAAGTATCCCATTCCTGATTTTATTCCACCTATTAATTGGAATATAGTATCTGAAACATATCCTTTATATGCTACTCTACCTTCAACACCTTCTGGTACTAACTTTTTATTTCCATCTTGGAAATATCTATCTTTTGATCCACAAGCCATAGCTGCTAATGAACCCATTCCTCTATATACTTTATAGCTTCTGCCTTGGTATATTTCCATTTCTCCTGGTGCTTCTTCACAACCTGCAAATAATGATCCCATCATTGCTACAGATGCACCTGCTGCTAAAGCTTTTACTATATCTCCTGAATACTTTAATCCACCATCTGCAATTACTGGAATTCCATATTTTTTACCAATTTCTGCACAATCCATAACAGCAGTTAATTGTGGTACTCCAACACCTGCAACTACTCTTGTAGTACATATTGATCCTGGTCCTATACCAACTTTAACACAATCTGCTCCAGCTTTTATTAAATCTTCTGTTGCTTCTGCTGTTGCAACATTACCAGCTATAACTTGTAGTTCTGGATGTTTAATTTTTATTTGCTTAACAGCTTCCATAACTCCTCTTGAATGACCATGAGCAGTATCAACTGTAATAACATCAACTTTGGCTTTTACTAATGCATCAACTCTATCCATCATATCTGCTGTAACTCCAACAGTAGCTCCACATAGTAGTCTACCATTTGAATCTTTTGCAGCATTAGGAAATTGTTTTGCTTTATCAATATCCTTAATTGTAATTAATCCTTTTAAATTTCCCTCTCCATCAACTAAAGGTAATTTTTCTATTTTATGTTTCTTTAAAATTTCCTTTGCTTCATCAATAGAAGTATTTTCTGGAGCAGTAATTAAATTTTCTTTCGTCATAACGTCAGATATTTTTTTAGTAAAATCAGTTTCAAAAGTTACATCTCTATTTGTAAGTATACCCACTAACTTACCATTTTCAGTTATAGGTACACCCGATATTCTGTATTGACCCATTAAATTTTCAGCATCTTGAAGTGTATTTTCTTTTGATAAAAATATTGGATCAGTTATAATTCCGTTTTCTTGTCTTTTTACCTTATCTACTTCTTTTGCTTGTTGTTCTATACTCATATTTTTATGGATAATTCCGATTCCGCCTTCTCTTGCCATAGCTATAGCCATTTTAGATTGTGTTACTGTATCCATCGCAGCACTCATTAAAGGTATATTTAAAGATATTGTTTTAGTTAATTTTGTTTTTACACTTACCTCTCTAGGTAATATTTCTGATTTATTAGGTACTAATAATACATCATCAAATGTATAAGCTGTTTTTATTATTGTAGCCATGATTATCCCCCCGATTTTTTTATTTCATATCTTCACTTTTTTGAATGTTATCTTGCATTTTTTCTTATATTTTTATGTATAAAAAAAAACGCATTAACTCCGTAAGTGAAGTTAATACGTTAATATATCTCAAATATACTAAAGTATTAATATCACTCATAGTCAGAAATTTAAGGTTTCTGGTAGATACTCCTTGCCATATTCAAGGTATATACGAGTTTTTAAATATTTTCTTTGTTTAATTAAAAATATTATAATGTATGCTATGATTAAAGTCAATAAAATTGAAATTAAAATTGCAAAAATTACAAATCTATTTAATTTAACCGATTTCACTAATTAATTGTAGATAAATCAAGCATTTCACTGCCTGTTTTCAATTTGAATTCTTTTCCATTTAATACATCATAGCAGTTTTGAATAGTTGTATTTAACTCCAAATTATTAAATTCAACATCTTCTAAATATTTATTTACACTTTTATCATCTTTTATATTAGATATATTTTTATTTTTTTCATAATTAGAAGAATGTGTTAGATTATAAGATTCTACTGCCATTACAACTTTTCTACATTGATCTAATACTTTTGTTTTTTTTGCTTCATTTATATATCCAGTTACTTTAGGTAGAATAGCAGTTGCTAATATTGTTATAATCGCCATTACTGCTATAAGTTCTAATAAAGTAAATCCTTTATTTTTTTTATACTTATCATTTAAACAAAATTTGTTACTCAAAATATTATCCTCCAATAATTAAAATATTATTACTTTAATTATTGCTATCTAACTCAGTTAATATACAAATATTGTTAATATATATTTATAATAAAATTACTTTCAAATAAGTAATTACCTTAAACCAGATTTTATCAGCTTTTCAATCTTAAAAAGTTATATATTTTTCTAAAGCATAAAAAAAAGACTACCAACTGGTAGTCTTTTTTATTCATTAATACATTCCGTCCATTCCCATTCCTGGTGCTGGCATTGCTGGTTCCTTTTGAGGAATTTCAGCAACCGCAGCTTCTGTTGTTAAGAACGTTGCTGATACTGATGCTGCATTTTGTAAAGCTGATCTTGTAACCTTAGTTGGGTCAACAATACCACTCTTTATCATGTTTACATATTTTCCATATAAAGCATCATATCCTGTTCCTACTTCACTATTTTTAACTTTTTCTATGATAACAGATCCTTCAACTCCAGCATTACTAGCTATTTGTCTTAATGGCTCTTCTAATGATTTTACAATTATTTTTATACCAAGTTCTGTATCTTGAACATCAGATGTTAATTTTTCAACTTCCTTTATTACATTAATATATGCAGTTCCACCACCTGGTACTATTCCTTCTTCAACTGCAGCTTTTGTAGCAGCTAAAGCATCTTCTATTCTAAGCTTTCTTTCTTTTAACTCTGTTTCAGTTGCAGCACCAACTTTGATTACAGCAACTCCACCAGCAAGCTTAGCTAATCTTTCTTGTAATTTTTCTTTATCAAATTCAGAAGAAGTTTCTTCTATTTGAGCTTTTATTTGTGATATTCTATCTTTTATGTTTTCAGGATTACCTTTACCATTAACAACAACAGTATTATCTTTACTTACTTTAACACTCTCTGCTTGACCAAGCATATCAAGAGTAACTTCTTTTAAATCTCTTCCTAATTCTTCAGCAATTACTGTTCCACCTGTTAATATAGCTATATCCTCAAGCATTTCTTTTCTTCTATCACCAAATCCCGGAGCTTTTACAGCTACACAAGTGAATGTTCCTCTTAGCTTATTTACAACCAATGTTGCCATAGCTTCGCCTTCAATGTCTTCTGCTATAATTAATAACTTTCTACCAGCTTGAACTATTTGTTCTAATATAGGTAATATTTCTTGTATATTGGTAATCTTTTTATCAGTTATTAAAATATATGGGGTATCTAATATAGCTTCCATCTTTTCTGTATCTGTAGACATATAAGGTGATACATATCCTCTATCAAATTGCATACCTTCAACTACATCTAATTCTGTTCCCATAGATTTAGATTCTTCTATTGTAATAACACCTTCATTGCCTACTTTTTCCATAGCATCAGCTATTAACTTACCTATTTCTTCGTCTGCTGCTGAAATAGCTGCAACTCTTGCTATATCTTCTTTTCCTTCTACTGGCTTAGAAATTTTCTTAATTTCTTCTACTGCTTTATCAACAGCCATTCTTATACCATTTCTAATAAGCATAGGATTAGCTCCTGCAGTAACATTCTTTAAACCTTCTCTAATAATAGCTTGAGCTAATAAAGTCGCTGTTGTTGTACCATCTCCTGCAACATCATTAGTTTTAGTTGCTACTTCTTTAACTAATTGAGCTCCCATATTTTCATATGGATCTTCTAATTCTATCTCTCTTGCAATAGAAACTCCATCATTAGTTATTAATGGTGAACCAAACTTCTTATCTAAAACAACGTTTCTTCCCTTTGGTCCTAATGTTACCTTAACTGTATCAGCAAGTTTATCAACTCCAACTTGCATAGATCTTCTTGCATCTTCTCCAAATTTCAACATTTTTGCCATTTATACCACTCTCCTATTCAACTATTGCTAATATATCATCTTGTTTTAATATCATGTATTCTTCACCATCTAATTTTACTTCAGTACCAGAATATTTAGAATATAAAACTTTATCTCCTACTTTAACTTCCATTTCGATTTTTGTACCATCAACAATACTTCCTGGACCTACTGCTACAACTTCTGCTTCTTGTGGTACTTCCTTAGCGCTTCCAGTTAAAACTATACCGCTCTTTGTCTTTTCTTCTGCTTCTAATTTCTTGATTACTACTCTATTACCAAGTGGTTTTATTCTCATAATAAGTCCCTCCTATATTTTAAATATTAAATATTTTTTAATTAACTATTAGCACTCGATAGCATTGAGTGCTAATACAATTATTATAATATCCTTTATGACCATATAATTCAAATATTTTTTATAATATTATATAGCTTTATAAGTTTAAAATCGGCAATTACATCTATATTGCTCTTATTTACTTATATTTTCTCTTATTTGCTTTTTTAATTTTAATAATAGTTTTATATATATTATTTCCATTTATGTATTTTATTGTTCATTTGTGTTTTTAATAAAACTGCTTATTATTAGTTTTTACTTATAGTAATTAATATATAAACTTAAGTCATAATTAAATTAGGATACTAAAGATATAAATGATTTTGTTTAATATCCTAATTCTCTTATCACATTATTTCTTCTAAATCTTCTAATAGTTCTTTTCTATCTTTTGCTGCTTTCTTAAAATCATATTCTTTGCTTAACTTATATGAAGTAAAATCTTTTTCTATATTAGGATAATTTACACCTGGTATTGTTGAAAATCCCATTGAAAAATCTTTAAGAGATATTCCTGCTTCTTTAGTCACACAATAATTCATAAATGCTTCAGAAGCTTTCTTATTCTTTCCATCCTTTATTTTAGCTATAGGACATATTGTCCATCCTGTATTTTCTGGAACAATAGATTCTACATTAAACCCTGAATTTCTAACTATAAGTTGTTGATTAATAAAATTTACTGTTATCAAATACTCTCCCATTCCAACTTTTTTAGCTGGAGTAAATCCACTATCGGTAAATTGTCCTACATTACTTTTTAACTTCTTAAAAAATTCCAATGCATTATCCTTTCCCATAGTTTGTGCTAAATAAGATAAAAAAGTATATCCAGTTCCTGATGTTCTTGGGTCTGCAAGAACTATTTCACCTTTAAATTTAGGATTTACTAATTCTTCTATTGTTTTAGGTTTTTCCACATCTTTAAATTCTTTATTCCATCTATCTTCATTTATAGCTATAGATAGAGCTTCCACATATAGTCCTATCCAATATCCATCACTATCCATATATTCTATAGGAATTTCGCTTGAACTATTTATAGTATATTTTTCTAAACAATCATTCATCTTTAATAGTTCAACTGCATCAGCTGTTCCCCCTAAAAATATATCTGCTTCTCCTAAAGTTTTTTGACTATTAATCTTATCAGCTAATTCTTCTGTTGGATATCTTAAAAACGTATAATTACACCCTGTTTTTTCTTTAAACCCGTCAAGCAGAACTTTAGCTTCATCCTCATTAAATGCAACATATACTACTAAATTCTCATTTTTAAGATTTTGTATTTCTTTACTACTAGACATATTGCTAGAGCACCCATTAATAATACAAATCATAAGTAAAATAAATATTAATAAAATACCCCTTCTTGTATTTAACATATTTTTGCCTCCAATAAATATTACTGATTAAATAAATTGTCACATATATTATTTAAATCTCCCTCCATATAGAAAGAATTTACTATTTCATCACCATAATCTCTAACGATTACATAATCATTTTCATAAATATCAAGACTTATTACATCATAACTATTTGTATCCTCTTCTATTTTATTATCATGAAACTCCTCTGATTCTTCTCTATAAATTCTTATATGATAGTTCAAATCACCTTTATTAGCTACAGCCCATTCTAACTTTTTATTATCTGTAATTCTTTTTAAATTCATTACCTCATCTTTTATTAAAATTTTATCATTACTACCACACTTTTTAGTATTATTATAAATATCAACAATAGTTATTTTATTCTTATCATTTATAAGTTCTGACAATACTGATGGTGTACAGAAAATATCATTAATATAGTTTTTAATTCTATTTATATATGCAGAACTTTCATTGCCACCATAATAAATATCATCTATTCTAAGAGTATTGTTTAAATACAAAGTACCTTTTTCACCATCTAAATAATAAATAGTTCCGGTTATTTCATTAAAAGAATTCTCTATTTTTGAATTATAAAAATTATTACTCTTAGGCATAGCCTCAACAATATTCCAAAATTCCTTTATTTCATCATTGGAATTCATAATTAATTTACCCCATCTTCTACTATAAAGTTCTACTTTAACAGGGATTGAGTGGCTTGAATACTGCATAACTTGTTCTTTATCATCTAAAACAATCAAATTATTATAAATACTACTTTTTAAATATACATATATACTAGCTAATAATATAATTAATATAACAAATAGATTTATTACTATCTTATAGTTAAAATTTATCATAAACTTGTTTCACCCTACTTTACATCAGTTTGAAATCGCATATTTGAAACTTAATTTTACAGTAGTTCCATTTAAGCTGCTTATCTCTATTTTTCCAGATTGTTTCTCCATAAATTCTTTACATATTGCTAATCCAAGTCCACTTCCACCATATTTTTTTTGCAATGCTTTATGAGCAGTATAAAAATTTTCAAATACATTTTTTAAATCTTCTTTTGGAATACCTTGTCCATTATCTGCAATATATATTATTACATAAGCTTCATTATGTTCCATATATATGTCTATTTCAGTACATTCACTATATTTAATTGCATTATCTAATAGATTAAGTATAACTTGTTCTGTTTTTTCTTTATCCGCATAAACATTTTTACTAACTAAATTCATATTAAGTTTAATACCAAATTTATTCATTCTAGGATTTAACATCATTGCAGCAGTTTCAATTACAGCTTTTATATCAATATTTTCATTTTTAACTTCTAATTCATTTTTGTTAAGTCTTGATAAATCAAGAAGTTGTTCAACAAGTTTTAATAATCTATTACTACTTTGTACTATGTATTTTACGCATTGTTCAATATCCTTCTTTTCTTTTACCCTTAACAATAAATCTGAATATCCTAAAATTGCTGCTAATGGAGTTTTAAATTCATGTGTAACATTATCTAAAAATCTCTTTTGAGTTTCTTTTTCCTCTTTTAAATTTTCAATCATTATT
Source organism: Clostridium cagae (assembly GCF_900290265.1). NCBI lineage: Bacteria > Bacillati > Bacillota > Clostridia > Eubacteriales > Clostridiaceae > Clostridium > Clostridium caccae. The sequence goes on along the minus strand of NZ_OKRA01000002.1, from coordinate 173,938 downwards.
TCTATATTATTAGACATTATATTAAAAGAATTAGATAGATCCTCTATCTCATCTTTACTATTTATACTAATTTTTTTAGAAAAATCTCCAAATGACACTTTTCTTGCAATATTTTTAAGACTAACTATTGGTCTAACTATTCTATTAGAAAATGAATTACTCATCATACTAGAAAATATTATTGCTACTATAGCAAATAGAACCATGCTAAAAATAGTATTAGTTATAATTGTATTCTCATTATTAAGATCGTATACATATCTTATACAACCTATAGTACCATCTGAATAATAAATTGGACTTGAAAATAATATATATGATGCTTCTTCAATTCTTCTTATAATATAAGACTTATTTCCCTTCAATGCTTCTATCACATCATCATCTTTACTTATATTAGGATAATTATCTGAATCTCCAATTAAAGATGAATTATTATAAATTTGAACTCTAAATTTACAGCCATTAGATAAATATGTGGCTATAAAAGGACTCATCTCATTCAAAACGTTTTCTACATGAAAATCATCTTCCATTTCTAAATATTTCATAACAAATGATTGACTTGTATAACTTTCTTTCTTTAGCATATCTATTGAATTATTTATTACTCTACTATATAGTGTATAAATCGTTACAACATATATACTTAATATAGCTATTATTAGAATAAATATATTCATTATTACTATTTTCCCTTTAATCCCCCAATTCATATGCTATACCTCTAATCTATATCCTACTCCATATATTGTCTTTATAACGTCTTCATTTCCTACTAACTTTTGTCTAATTCTCTTTATATGAATATCTACAGCTCTAGTATTCCCTACAAAACTATATCCCCATATCTTGTCCAACAATTCCTCCCTTGTAAAAACTTTAAATGGATTTTGTACCATTAGTAATATTATTTCAAATTCTATATGTGTAAATATGACTTCTTTGTCATCTATAAATACTCTTCTCTCTGGAATAATTATTTTTATAAATCCTTTTTCTATAATATCATTTGTCTTATTTTTGACTTCACTTTTTCCAATAGCCTTAGCTTTGTTTATTCTTCTAGATATAGCTCTGATTCTCAATATGAGTTCTCTACTATCAAATGGTTTTGTTATATAATCATCAGCACCAAGCTGAAGACCTAATAACTTATTGTTTAATTGATCTCTTGCACTAAGTATAATAATTGGAATTTCACTATTTATACTTTGAAATTCATGTATAACTTCAAACCCATCTTTGTCAGGAAGCATTAGATCTAATACAATTAAATCAGGAGATTCACTTTTAAATAGGTTTATGGCATCTATTCCGCATTCTGCAGTTATCACTTCATAATTTTCAAATATAAGATTCATTTTTATTAAATTCAATATTGATTCTTCATCATCAACTAACAAAATTTTCATAAATCTACCCCCTAAACATACCTATAATTTATATAATACACCTTTTAATAATTATATAGTAACTTTTTTTTACTTAATGAACATTTTTTAATATTTTAGTTTGAAAAATATATAATTTCATTCTTTATCCGCATATAATTACCAATTTATTTACAAAAAAAGAAGTCCTAAAAGGGCTTCTTTTTTGCAATTTAAAATTATCTCTCTAAATCTATATCCTTATAGTCATCTATCTTAGAATTTTCCAATACATTTTTCATGCTAGCTTGTTGATTTACTTTATTAAATGATGCTTTTGCTTTCATTGGTGATAGTATTTTTCCTGATCCATTAATACATCCACCTTCACACATCATTCCTTCTATGAAGTTTCCAGGTAATCTACCCATTTTAGCCATCATCATAGTTTTCTTTATTTCGGCTCCACCTGAAACTTTAACTGGCTTAAATTCACATTCTATACCCTTATCTTTTATATAATTTTCAATAGCAGCAGTTAAACCACCACCAGCTCCGAATCCTCTACCAAAGATTGAAGCTTCATCTACAACAATATCATAAAAATTAGCTGGATCTATATTGAATCCTTCAAATAGTGCTAATAATTCTTCAAATGTTAATACGTAGTCAACAGCGTCTTTTATCGAATCTCTTAAAATTTCAGATTTTTTAGCAGTACATGGTCCAATAAACACAACTTTTGCATCTTTATCGTTAGCTTTTATAAATCTTCCTGCTGCAACCATTGGAGAAACTGTTCCAGATATTCTACCTACTTGATCTGGCATCATTTTTTCTATATAGCTTAAAAATCCTGGACAACATGAATTAGTCATGTATGGATCGCCATTTTCCATTCTGTGAACAAATTCATTACTTTCATGTACAGTTACTGCATCAGCACCACATGCTGCTTCTACCATATCTGTAAATCCTAATTTCTTTATTGCATTTTTCACTTGTCCATAGCCTGTCTTAGGACCTAACTGTCCTGTTATTGCTGGTGCCACAACAGCATAAATATTGGAGTTGTTAGTTAATTCTTTAACAATTTTAACTAAAAGACTTCTATCTTCTAATGCTCCAAAAGGACATGCAGCCATACAAGCACCACAGTTAACGCATTTTTCTTGTTTTATCATAGCTCTTTTGTCACTATTGATATCTAATGCTCCAGTTGGACAAGATCTTTTGCAAGGTCTCATATCCTCTGCAATAGCATCATAAGGACATGCTTTTTTACACATTCCGCATTCTTTACATTTATCAGGATCTATATACGCCTTACCTTCCACATAAGTAATAGCCCCAAAATTACAAACACTTTGACATTTATGTGCTATACAATTTCTACATGCATCAGTTACTTCAAATTTCTTAGTTGGACACATATCACATGCATTCTTTATAACATATAATATTTGTTCTTCATCTTCTATGTTTACTAATTCATCTGTACCTTTTCCATTTGGAATAAATCCAGATGCTAATTTTAATCTTTCTAACAGCACTTCTCTCTCATGTACTACACTCTCTCTGTATTGAGGTTCATCCCCTGGTAACATTTCATAAGGTATTTTCTCTAAATTTTCTTTGTTAATATTATCTTCTTTAGCTAACCTTACAATATTACTTAATACATCATGTTTTAGCTTTATAAGCTGATTTTCAAATTTGAACATATTACGCACACACTCTCCCAACAAATTATTATATTAATGTAATGATACGGTAATTATACCATAATAATAATTAAATAGAGGTCATAATCATATTATTCAAATTTTTCTGAATTTGCTATAAGATTTACTAAATATATCTTACTGTAAATGCCCTTAATTTATACTTTTATATTGTTTTCTCTTGCATAATAAAATAAATATTGTTGTGCAAATCCTGATAACTTTCCAAATTTATTTCTTGCAAATACTCTAATTTTATTTAATGAACCCTCTTCAGCGTTATAAAAGTGCATCATTGCACGTTTAACCCATACATCTACTGGAAAGGATGATGTTTTTCCCATTGAAAATAACATTATGCAATCAGCTACCTTTGCACCAACACCCTTAAATTCTTGAAGAGCTACATGGCATTCATCATCACTTAAGCTTTTTATATAATTTAAGTCATATCTCTTCAATAAATTTTTTTCATTCTCTGATGAATCTAAGTTGTTATTAATAGAATTATATACATTTTCAATTGTGTCCAATAAATACTTACTTCTAAATGATGCTCCGGTTTCTTTTATCTCATCTAATTTAGCATCTTTTATTTGTTCTATTGTAGGAAATGCATAATATATTTTTCCTTTATATTCAATTTTATTTCCCCATTTTTCTGATATTTTATTTACTGTCTTTCTTATAGATGGGATACTATTTCTAGCTGAGATTATAAAACTAAGAAGCATTTCAAATGGATCTTGATTTAAAACCCTAACTCCACATCCAAATTCTATGCTTTGTTTTAATAATTCATCTTTAGATAATTCTTCTTTTATAATAGAATAATCCCTATCTAAATCAAAATAATTTAACCATATTTCTTTAAACTCTTTTTCCGTTGTATTATATATAAATACATCATTATTTATTTGAACTAATTCAATTAATTTACCAAATGCAATAATTATAAAATTATCCTCTTCAATTTCTTCAAATCTAAAAACTTGACCACATTCAAAAATATGTTTTAACTTGAAATTCTTAACCCCCCTTATGATTACACCATTTTCACTAGTCTCTATATTTTTATAATCCATTAATTAAAATTCCCCTCTCTATTTTTTTTATAATATAATAAAAATTTTAACTAGAAGGAATAACCCTTTTGCAATATTAATATTTATTAGAATCTAATTTATAATTATCCTCTCTTTTTACAATACTTTCAAGAATATCAGCTGCAGTTTCAACCATAACTATACAAGTTCCTTCTTTTTTAGACTTTCTATATTCTTTCCTTAATTCAATACAATTATTACTTCCAAGCTTATTTTTAAATTTATTTATAAAGTCTGTAGTCATTTCTTTAACAATAGGGCTTTTATGTCCACTTATATCTGTAAACATTATTCCAATTACAGCTATAGCTCCAGAAATAACCCCACACACATCTCCTATGGCCATTCCCCCACCAAAAGCTGCCATTGTCTTTAATGCATCTTTAGATAAGTTTAAATCATATTCTTCATTTGAAGCATATATTAAGCATTCTGCACAATTTAAATCATATTTATCATCCCAATATTTTATTACTGTTTCTTTTAACATATGAAACTCTCCTTATAGAAAATAATTATTTCTTAATATATTATATCACTCTACTGTACTCTTAAAAATATCATAAAGCAAAAAAATCTATATTAAAACAAAATTTTAATAAAAAATAACAAAAAAAGACCCAAGCATAATGCTTGAGTCCAAAAATGTAATCTTATCTTGAATAGTCGTAGAAACCTTTTCCAGACTTTCTTCCTAACCATCCAGCTCTTACATATTTTCTTAATAAACTATGAGCTCTGTATTTAGTATCTCCTGTTTCATTATATAAAACATCCATAATAGCTAAACATACATCTAATCCTATAAGATCTCCTAATGCTAGAGGTCCCATTGGATGATTTGCACCATATTTCATAGCTGTATCTATATCTTCAACAGAAGCTATACCTTCTGCTAATATTCCAATACCTTCGTTGATCATTGGAATTAATATTCTGTTTACAACAAATCCTGGAGCTTCTGCAACTTCTACTGGGTTCTTTTCAATTGCTACTGTTAATTCCTTTATAGCATCGAAAGTTTCTTGAGAAGTAGCCATTCCTCTAATGATTTCAACAAGCTTCATTACTGGAGCTGGATTAAAGAAATGCATTCCAATAACTTTATCAGCTCTCTTAGTTGCTGAAGCAACTTCAGTGATTGATAAAGAAGAAGTATTAGATGCTAAGATAGTTTCTGGTTTACAGATTCCATCTAATTCAGCAAATATTTCTCTTTTTATTTTCATATTTTCAATAGCAGCTTCTACTACTAAATCGCAGTCAGCAGCTAATTTCATATCAGTAGTTCCTGAAATTCTTGAAAGAATTTCTTCTTTAACTTCTTCAGTCATTCTTCCCTTAGCAACTTGCTTAGTTAAACCTTTGTTGATTCCAGCTATTCCTCTTTCAACAAATTCATCTTTTATATCTCTTACGATTACTTCATAACCATGTTGTGCGAATGCTTGAACTATTCCAGCACCCATTGTTCCAGCGCCAAGTACAAAAACTTTTTTCATTTATAAATCCCCCTTAAATGTTTTATAAATATCCTTCATTAAAAGAGCTATCTTTTAATGAAGGACTAAAATCTATAATAATTTTACACTATAATATTTTAATTATTCAGCACTCTTTACAGCTTTAGCTTGAGCTATTAATTCAGGTAAAACCTTCTTAACATCTCCAACTATAGCGTAATCTGCAACTTGCATTATTGGTGCAGTTTCATCTTTGTTGATAGCTATAATCATATCTGATTCTTGCATACCAGCAACGTGTTGAATTGCTCCTGAAATACCACAAGCAATGTAGATTGATGGTCTTACAGTCTTACCAGTTTGTCCAACTTGGTAATCTCTTTCTAACCAACCATTGTCAACAGCAGCTCTTGATCCAGCTACAGTTCCATCTAAAACTTCTGCTAATTCTTGTAATAAAGTAAAGTTTTCTTTTGAACCCATTCCTCTACCACCAGCAACAAGTATTTTAGCTTCTGATATATCTACAACATCCTTATGTGCTTTAATGATTTCTACAACTTTAGTTCTAACATCACTATCAGCAAGTTTAACTTCTACTTTTTCTACAGTACAGTTGCTTCCATCAGTATTTACCTTACCGAAAACTCCTGGTCTTACTGTAGCCATTTGTGGTCTATGTTCTGGACAAGCGATTGTAGCCATTAAGTTACCACCGAATGCTGGTCTAGTAGCTAATAAAGCTCCATCTTCAACTTCAACGTCTAATGATGTACAGTCAGCAGTTAATCCAGTTGATAATCTAGCTGCAACTCTAGGACCTAAATCTCTTCCGATGAAAGTAGCTCCTATAAATAATATTCCTGGTTTTCTTTCATTTGCTAAATCACAAATAACTTTTGTATAAGCATCAGTAGTGTAGTGTTCTAAGTTTTTGTCATCTGCAACTAAAACTTCATCTGCACCATGTTCTGCTAATGTTTTAGATAAGTTTTCAATATTATTACCTAATAATAATGCTGTTAACTTAACTCCTAGCTTATCAGCAATTTTTCTACCTTCGCCAAGTAATTCTAAAGATACTTTTTGTAATTCGCCTTCTCTTTGTTCTGCAAAGACCCAAACGCCTCTGTAATCTGCTATATTCATAATAAATTACCCTCCTATTATCCTAGATGTAGTGTTTTTCTTGTAATTTGCCTAAAACGTAAGTTACTGCTTCTTTAGCTGGCTTGTTAACTACTTCGCCTGCGCCTTTAACTTCTTTAGTCATTGACTTTTTAACCTTTGTAGGTGAACCCTTAAGTCCTAATTCAGCCTTATCTACATCTATATCATCTGCACTCATAACTTTGATTTCATCATCGTTAGTTGAGAATATGTTAGCAACATTCATGTATCTTGCTTCATTTAATTCTTCAATTGCAGTTAATAGACATGGAGTCTTTATTTCAATTTTTTCATATCCATCTTCTAATGCTCTGTTTACTAATAAAGTTCCTTCGCCCTTAGCTTCAACGCCTTGAACATAAGTAACTTGAGGAATATTTAAATGTTCAGCTATTTCTGGTCCAACTTGAGCAGTATCTCCATCGATAGCTTGTCTTCCTGCAAATACTAGATCGTAATCTAATTTAGCTATAACTCCTGCTAATGCTTTTGAAGTAGCTAAAGTATCTGCTCCACCTAGTGCTCTGTCTGTTAATAGGATAGCTTCATCAGCTCCCATGCATAATGCTTCTCTTAATGTAGCCTTAGCCATTGGAAGGCCCATGCTTATAACAGTTACCTTTGCACCTAAAGTTTCTTTTAATTGTAATGCACCTTCTAACGCGTGCTTATCTTCTGGATTCATAATTGATGGAACACCATCTCTTATTAATGTACCAGTTTTAGGATCAATCTTTACAGCTGTAGTATCTGGAACTTGTTTTACACAAACTACTATATTCATTATAAAAGTCCTCCCTCTATTATCTTAAAATGCTTCCTGCGATAACCATTTTTTGAACTTCTGAAGTTCCTTCATAAATTTCAGTTATCTTAGCATCTCTCATCATTCTTTCTACTGGATAATCTTTAGTGTAACCATATCCACCAAAGATTTGAACTGCTTTAGTTGTAACATCCATTGCAACTTCTGCAGCAAATAATTTAGCTCTTGCAGCATCTACTGAGTATGGTTGTCCATTTTGTTTTTTGCAAGCAGCTTTATATACTAAATGTCTTGCAGCTTCTATTTTAACGTCCATTTCAGCAATATACCATTGTAAACCTTGTTGAGCTGATAATGGTCTTCTAAATTGTTTTCTTTCTTTCATGTAATTAACAGCTTCTTCAAAAGCACCTTCTGCGATACCTAAAGCTTGAGCAGCTATACCAATTCTTCCTCCATCAAGAGTCTTCATTGCTATACCAAATCCCTTACCTTCTTTACCAATTAGGTTTTCTTTTGGTACTATACAATCTTCCATTACTAGTTCAGTAGTAGAAGATCCTCTGATTCCCATTTTATCTTCTAATTTACCGATTGAGAATCCTGGGAAAGATTTTTCAACTATGAAAGCTGAAATTCCTTTAGTTCCTTGGCTCTTATCAGTCATAGCGAAGATTATGAAAGTTTCAGCAACTCCACCATTAGTTATGAAGATTTTTGATCCATTTAATACATAATGATCTCCATCTAATATAGCTGTTGTTTGTTGTCCAGCAGCATCTGTTCCAGCACCTGGTTCAGTTAAACCGAAAGCACCTATTTTCTTACCTTGACAAAGTTCTGGTAAGTATTTTGCTTTTTGGTCTGGAGTACCATGTTCGTTTATTACTGATGCACATAATGAAGTATGAGCTGAAACTATAACTCCTGTTGTTGCACATACTTTTGATAATTCTTCAACTGTCATTATATATGAAAGAACATCTCCACCTGCTCCTCCAAATTCTTTAGCAAATGGTATACCCATCATACCTATTTTACCCATTTTTTCAACGTTTTCCATTGGGAATCTTTCAGTTTCATCTACTTCAGCAGCAATTGGTTTTACTTCGTTTTCAGCGAATTCTCTAACCATTTGTTGTACTAATTCTTGTTCTCTAGTTAATTGGAAATTCATTAAATTACCCTCCTTATTGATTACACTCTATTGATGATCAATTATATAAAAACCTTTTAGATTTTTAACTTAATTTTAATTATTTATTTTGGAAATTCTTTTCTCTTCTTTCTAAGAAAGCAGTCATACCTTCAGTTTGATCTTCACTTGAGAAACATTTTCCAAAATCTTCTGCTTCTATTAACACAGCTTTGTCTATGTCAACTTGCATTCCTCTATTTATTGCATCTTTACAAAGTTTAACAGCTATTGGAGCATTTGCTATTATTTTATTAGCCATAGCTTTTGCTTCATCCATTAAACTTTCTAATGAAACTACTTTATTAACCAATCCTATTCTGTAAGCTTCTTCTGCTTTGATTATATCGCATGTATAAATCATTTCCTTAGCTTTTCCTAATCCAACTATTCTAGCTAATCTTTGAGTTCCACCAAATCCAGGTGTTATTCCAAGACCTGCTTCTGGTTGACCAAATTTTGCTTTTTCTGAAGCTATTCTTATATCACATGACATAGATAACTCACATCCGCCACCTAGAGCGAATCCTGAAATAGCTGCAATTACAGGCTTGTCTAAATTTTCTAATCTTAGGAATACTTTATTTCCTAATTCTCCAAATTCTCTACCTTGCTCTTCATTAAGATCCTTCATTTCTGATATATCTGCTCCAGCAACAAAAGATTTTTCTCCTGCTCCAGTTAAAATAACTGCATATATATTACTATCATTTTCTAAATTTTCTAAAACTGTGTCTAAATCTTTTAATGTTTCTGAATTTAGTGCATTTAAAGCTTTTGGTCTATTAATTGTAACAATTGCTAAATGACCTTCTTTTTCAAGAATCACATTTTTTAATTCCATCTTTATAATCCTCCCTTAAACTTATATATTTAAATTATATTTTTCACTTAAATAAATTTGTATTTTTAGATTTTAGATATGGTAAAAATTAATTCTAAATAATTCTTAATAATTTATTTTTAAATTAAAATTGTTATAATATTAACAATTAGATTTAAAAATAAAAGGCTTGGAATAGTCTTATAATGTCAACAATTGTCACCAATTGTTATAATATTAACAATTGCTTGCAAAAAAATATGCAATCAATATCTTTCTTTTCTTAAATTATAATACTTATAATTATTATTTGCAATAAAATATTGTATTATTAGCATATTTTTTATATAACCCCTCAAATTCTCACCTTATCTTTGTTGATGTAATTGATAAATTAATGTCGATACACTTTCACTCAAATGAACATTTTCAACTTTTACATCTTTTGGAACTGCTAAATCTATAGGTGCAAAATTCCAAATACCTCTTATTCCTCCATTTATCAATTCATCACTAACCCTTTGTGCACTTTTTTTAGGCACACATATAACTCCAATATCCACTGAATCCGATTTAAGGAAACTGCCTAATTCATCAATATCCCTAATTTCAATATCTCTAATTTTTATTCCTATAAGTTTAGGATTTGCATCAAAAATAGCTGTTATCATAATTCCTAATTTATCAAATCTAGTGTAATTAGCTATTGCCTGACCTATATTACCTGCTCCAATTAAAACAGCATTATATTCCTTATCTAATCCTAATATTGAATTAATTTGTGTATATAATTCTTTAACATTGTATCCATATCCTTGTTGTCCAAAATCACCAAAACAATTTAGATCTTGTCTTATTTGAGATGCTGTAAACCCTATTTTTTCTCCAAGTTCCTTTGATGATATCCTGTCTACATCATTTTTCATAAGTTCGTTAAGATACCTATGATATTTAGGCAATCTCTTTATAACTGCCATAGATATATTCTTATTTTTATCCATATCATTACTCCTTATTTTTATTTATATTTAATCTTTTCTCTAAAAGTCCAATTTATTACCATTTATTATAATATATCCTAAATTTAAACTTTAAAAATATTAGTAAAATATTATTTTAACATACTAATTAATAAAATGAATGTTATTTTAATAACTTACTAAAAATACCTATAAAATACCCTTCAAACACTTATAAGTCATGTTATATAAATATTAACTATAAATGAATATAAAAATCATCTATATTTTATCATAATATAAAACTTTATTTTTTTCTAGGTTTATCTTTAATAATTATATTTTATAAAAATTTAAGAGCAGTTATAATAATGAACTGCTCTTATTATTGTTTTATTATTTATAATAAAATATAACTCTTTTTTTAATTTAATTAATTTTTTAAGGTTCTCATAGAATTTAATATCGCGATTAAAGTAACACCTACATCAGCAAATACTGCTTCCCACATGTTTGCAATTCCTAAAGCACCTAATATTAATACGAATATCTTTACTCCAAGAGCAAAAATTATATTTTGCCATAATATTAAATTAGTCTTCTTAGCTATCTTTATCGCATCAACTAATGCAAATGGATTATCTTTCATAAGAACAACATCAGCTGCTTCTATCGCTGCATCAGATCCTATTCCACCCATTGCAATACCTATATCTGCCCTTGCAAGGACTGGTGCATCATTTATTCCATCACCAACAAACATTACTTTACTTCTTGATGTTCCATTAGATATTAATCTTTCAATTTCTAATACTTTATCGTTTGGTAAAAGCTCACTTCTTACTTCATCTACACCTATATTTTTTGCAACACTATCTGCTACAATCTTATTATCACCTGTAAGCATTACTGTTCTCTTTATTCCAATCATTTTTAATTCTTTGATTGCTTTAATTGAATCTTCTTTTATTTCATCTGCTATTACTATATTTCCGCTATATTTATTATTTATTACAACATATACTACAGTTCCTGGTTTTTCTACTTTTTTTGTATTAATATGATTATCTTCAATCAACTTATAATTACCTAATATAACGTTTTTCCCTTCAATTGTAGCTTTTACTCCATACCCAGATAATTCTTGATAATTTTCTACATGTTTCTTATCTAATTTACCTTTAAATTCTTTTACTATTGATTGAGCAATTGGATGATTAGAAAAACTCTCACCTAAAGCCACAATTCTTAAAAAGTCTTCTTTATTCATATCTATTGAATTAATTTCTGTAACTTTAAATATCCCCTTTGTTAAAGTTCCTGTTTTATCAAATACCACAGTATCAACATTTTTTAGAACTTCAATATAATTCCCACCTTTTATTAAAATACCTTTTTTAGATGCTCCTCCAATTCCTGCAAAAAGACCTAATGGAACAGATATAACTAATGCACATGGACATGATATTACCAAGAAAATTAATGCTCTATATATCCAATCTGAAAACACTTCTCCTTGAATTATAATTGGAGGGATTATTGCAACAGCTATTGCTAAAAACACTACTATTGGAGTATATAATCTTGAAAATTTAGTAATAAATTTCTCAGTCTTAGCTTTTTTACTACTTGAATTTTCTACTAATTTCAATATTTTAGACACTGTTGATTCACTAAAAACTTTAGTAACTTTTAATTTTATAACTGAACTTAAATTTATGCTTCCTGATAATAATTCATCACCTATATTGATTTCTCTAGGAAGTGATTCCCCTGTCAATGCTGATGTATCTATACTTCCTTTTCCGTCTGTCACTATACCATCAAGAGGTATCCTTTCTCCAGGTTTTATAATTATAAAATCATCAATCTTAACTTCCTCTGGATATACTCTTTTTTCTCCATGTTCAGTAATTATATTTGCATACTCTGGACGTATATTCATAAGTGATGTTATAGATTTTCTTGATTTGTTAACAGCATATCCTTGAAATAATTCCCCTATCTTATAAAACATCATAACTCCAACTGCTTCTGGGTATTCACCTATTGCTAAAGCGCCTATTGTTGCTATAGTCATTAAGAAATTTTCATCAAAAATCTCACCTCTTAAAATATTTTTAAAAGCAGTTTTTAACACATCACCGCCAATTAAAATATAACTAACAACAAATATAGAAATATTTAAATAACTATTTTCTTTAAACAAAACAGCAATTAAATACAAAATTAATCCTATTATAAATATTTGATTTTCATAAATAAACTTCTTTTTATCAAACAATCTTGTTTTGCTGTTAACCTCATTATCTTCTGATATATTTTCTATATGATTATGATCATCATTATGGGAATGTGTGTGACTACTTTTGTGAGTATGAGTTGAACAATTATCATGACCACAGCAAGATTTATTGCATTTGTTATCATGATTTATTTCCTCTGTAGTTAAATTATCAGTAAAATTATTTTTTTCATTAATTACAATTACATCTGGTTCTAATTTATTAACTATCTCTTTAATAATATTAAAAACTTTATCTTTATCCTTATTTTCATGTAGCTTAACAGTCAACTTACCTAAAGAAAAATTAATATTTGCTTCATAAACGTCTTCTATATCATTAACTTTTCTTTCGATTTTATTTGCACAATTAGCACAGTCTAAGCCCTTAAGTGAAAGTTTAATTTCATTTTCCATAATTAATCTACGCCCCCCTATTCAGTAATATGTTTAAATCCTTCATCAAATATATGCTTTATATGTTCATCATCTAATGAATAATAAATTACTTTTCCTTCTCTTCTAAATTTAACTAATCTAGCTGATTTTAATGTTCTTAATTGATGTGATATAGCTGATTGGGTCATACCTAAAAGAGCGGCCATATCACAAACACATAATTCTGATTCAAATAATGCACATATTATCTTAATCCTTGTAGAATCTCCAAAAACTTTAAATAACTCAGCTAAATCATATAATGTTTCTTCTTGTGGTAATAAATCTTTTACCTTCATCACTATATCTTCATGTATAATATTACATTTACAGTTTTCTACAAAATTAGTTCCATTATTCATAATTAACTCCTCCGTTTATCTGTTCATATGTTTATCTGTTCATGTGTTTTTTTATATTATATTCCTATACTTCTGTTTATGCAACAAAAAAAAAGAAACTTATAAGAATAAGTTTCTTAAAAATCTAATTATACTACCTTTGATAAACTACACTCATTTAAAAATACTTTATTTAAAACCATATTTACTATACTATCACAAGCATAATAAGCATATGTTAAATCATTTTTAAAATCCATAGAGCCTTCATATTGATTTTGTAAATCAAAAATAAATTCTTTAATGTTATTTACATCTATATTAGAAGTTATAATTCCATTTGAATTAAATTCCTTGGCAATTTTAGCTAAATCCTTTTCATACATAACATGATTTTTAACTTGACTTGTATTTTTGAATTCCCATCTGTAATAATGAGGAGCACAAAAATAATCACACATAAAGTGACAAACAACACCCAGTTCTTCACTAAATTTGTTAACAGACATCTTGTAATAAACATCTTGTAAAGATAAAGAACATAATTTTTCAATCTTTTTAATAATGATATCTATACTTTCAATAAAATAATGTTTTATCATTTTATATTTAAGCACACAATCTGGTTTTATATTACCCCATATAAATCTATGATCATTGATTAAATAAATACTCTTACTGTTCGTGTAATTTAAAATATTCTCTGCAATAAGTTTGTGAGTATTAATCATCAATTCTATACACACCCTCTCACTTGCTATTATTAATAAAAATATTTTTTTATTTTAAATAATAACTAATTCATATATTCTTATAATAATATTATATAATATTATTTACAATGTTTTTATTCGTATTTTTTCTGTTATTTTTAGAATTATAATATATAACTTTTATAATTTTCTATTTATTCATAAATTTATTATGCAATTAAAAATAAGAGTGTTAAAAAGTATAATCTCAATTAAAAAATCTATCCTTTTTAATACTCTTATTTTTAAATATTATAAAAATTCATTATATTTATCTTCATCGCTCAATTTATTTAGTAAATGCTTTATCTCTTGATCTTTATTTTTATCCATAACCAAAATAACATCGCCTGCATCTACTATAACCAAATCTTTTATTCCAAAACCAATTATTAAATTTTTCTCTCCAAATACAGAACAACTTTCACAGTCTTCCATATATACATTTTTAGATATGCTATTACTTCTATATTTACCTAAGAATCTACTTAGAGCATTAAAACTTCCTATATCATCCCAATTGAAATCACACTTTATTACAAAAGCTTTTCTTGTTTTTTGCATAACTCCAAAGTCTATTGATATTCCATCAATAATTTCATATTGTTCTTTAATTACTTGTTCCTCATTATTTTCTCCAATATACTTATATATTTCCATCAATGATTTATGCATCTTAGGAATATACTTCTCTATTTCTCTTAAGATAACATCTGCTCTAAAAACAAACATACCAGAATTCCATAAATAAGTTCCCTTTAATAAAAAGTCTTTTGCTACTTCTAAATTTGGTTTTTCTGTAAATCGAGCAATTTTATAAGTAGATATATTGCCTGTTGATCTATCTCCCATTTCTATATATCCATATCCTGTCTCTGGGCGTGTAGGCTCTATACCTAATGTTACTATACATCTTCTTCGATTCGCCATTTCTACAGCTTGTGATAGGGTGTCTAAATATTCTTTCTCACCTTGAATATAGTGATCTGATGGTAATACTACCATAACTGCATCTGCATCTTGTTTCAAAAGTCTAACTGCAGAAAGCCCTATACATGTAGCAGTTTCTTTATTTGCAGGTTCTATAAAAATATTTTCTTCTTTTATATCTTGAACCTCTTCTTTTATTTTATCTTCATAATCTCTATTAGTTACAACATAAATATTTTCTCTATCTATTAATGGCTTTATTCTTTCTACTGTATTAACTAAAAAACTCTTTTCGTTAATAATTTTCAAGAATTGTTTTGGTTGATTATTTCTTGATAATGGATATAATCTGCTTCCTTTGCCTCCAGCTAATATCAGGCCGTATATCACGCATTTTCAACTCCATGTAATGATACTAGTTTAATATATGTTTAAATATTAACATTTGTGAAAAAACAATTTAATTATAAATTAATCATAAATTTAAAAAAGTATTTAAAGACTTAAAAGAACTACTTAATAAATAAGTAGTTCCTGTACATAACTGATATTGAATTTATTTGTAAACTGAGAAAGTTATTTTTATAGTATAATAAACTCTAATTAATTTTTTCCACAACACTTTTTATATTTTTTCCCACTACCACAAACACATGGATCATTTCTGCCAATGATTAGTTTAGACTTAGCTTCTATAATATCTCCATTCATTTCATTTATTGTAGCACCTTTATATTTCCAAAGTCTTATATTGCTTAAAAACTTAGTTGCTATATTTTTTACGTGGTTTCTAAGTTCTAAATTGTTTGCATTTATTAATTCTAACAAACTATTTATTGTATCATCTATATCATTGTCTTGAATATCAAATGACAAATCGTCCATTATTTGATACACCATTTCTTTTTTAATTTCAAATATATTAGTAAATTCTTTTAAAAATGACTTTCCAAATTTACTCTTATATGTCCATTCTGAACCAAGCATATCTAATAATTCACTTTTATTTATATTGTAATATTCTAAATCTTTATTATATTTTTCTATATCCTTTAATAAATCAGACCAGTTTTCTATATTATTATTTATAAAAAATCCTTTTTCTTCTCTATATTCTCTATAATAGTATTGAGCTTCTTTTATTATTTCATTTATACTACATTCACCTAAATTTTCTATATCATACCTTTGTACTAATGATGTAACATCCTTAGTATTTATAATTCCATAGGCTTTGTTTAATCCTCTATATAGATCTAATACTTCCTTATTTCTTTTTAGTCTATCTATATATTCAGTATTACTTTTATTTATTATTATATCTTGAACTATCTTTGGCATTAAAAATACTGCTTTTTCATCCTTTGTTGACGGAAATATAATTCCTTGTTGCATAAAATATGCTGTTCTACTAAGTTCATACTCATCAATATGATCAAAAATTTTTACTCCACCATTATTAAGATAACCCTTTAGAATATTAAATCTTTCTTCTTCAAAATATATAAATTGCTTTGCAATTATTTCAGTATATTCACTAAGAACTTTTTCAATTAAAGCATCTTTATTTAATGTTGAAATTTTATTCATACCTAAATTTCTAGCTATGTTATATACAGCTTCTTTAGATAATGATTTTAATTGCTCTGATACTTCAAAAGAATATACTCCTTTTACAAACATTTTATTCATTTTATTCTCATATTTTTCAAATAAATCATCCATCATATTATCATATAATTCTGCTGATTCATCAGTTTCTTTATTTTCAATAAATTCATTATTTGTATCTTTATTAGAACATTCTTTTTTAACCAAGTAACTATTCTCCTTTTTTATCTAATTTTTATCTATCAAGTATACATTTTATTATATAAATTAAATTTTATCTAAACATTATATGTAAATAATTAAAAATATTATTACTTATTCTCATATAACTGTATGGCAATTGTTTATTCTTGGTATAATTTTGAATATGCAACTCTAATCCATGAACTTTATTAATCTATCTTTAATTTTCATAGTTTCACTATATCCATTATTATAAATATCTTTTAATTTATATTTATTTTTTTCAAATCTCCCTACATTCATCTCTATTGTTGGCCTAATAACTATTGCTTCATTTTTATTCTCTAATTCCTTGCAATAGTCTAGTTGACTATTATATTCAATGTGCCTATTTCTTAAAACGTGCGCTAATTTAGGGTATTTTTTCTTATATAATTTATAAGCAAATTTATTTCCTTTTGATTCATGCTTTCTATAACCTTCATTTCTTGTCAAAACTATTATGTTTTTATTATTGCCATCAGAAATAGATTTTTTTATCGGTATAGCATCTACTAGTCCCCCATCAGCATAAAGTTGATCTTTTATATTTACAAATTTAAATAAGAGTGGAATTGAACATGTAGCCCTTAGAATTGTATTTTTCTTTTCTAAATAATCTTTATCAAAATACTCTACTTCTCCAGTATTTACATTAACACTCCCCGCTAAAACTTTTCCATCAAATTTATCAAAAGCTTCATAATCAAAAGGACAATGTTCATTAGGAATTTCATCAAAAACAAAATCCATATCCATTATTGATCTACATTTTAATAAATTATTATATCCAACATATCTTTTATGATCTATAAATCTCTCCATTACTTCTAAATTTCTACCCCTTTGTTTAGAAACAAAAGAGTATCCATTAGTAATTCCTGCTGATACACCTACTATGTATTTTATCTCTAAATTTATATCTATCAAAGCATCTAGAACTCCTGCAGTAAAAAGCCCTCTGAATGCTCCCCCTTCTAAAACAAGACCTGTCATAATATTTAGTCTCCTTTATTTATAATTTGTATATTATCTTACTACCAATATACAAATTATAAGACAAATTAAATTTTTTTTCTATAAGCACCTATTGTTATTTACTCTTGTTTACTGCACTTAATACATGAAATAACTCTAAATAACTTTTTATTTTAAATTTAAAGAGTATAAATCATAAATTTAATAACTTACACTTATATTTAGTTCAATACTGGTGTTAATCATGTATTTTATCAAATAAAAATACCTCAAAAAATTAAGTAAAATTAGTTTATGTAAAAAAACACTTCATATACTTAACCACATTTCACCCTCAATTAATATTATTCAATTTAATATAGAGTTTTTTATTTATGTTAAATTCTATTTTTTATCAGAAACTAGATTTTTTATATTTAAAAATTCCACCAAATAATTTTTCCCATTACTTTTGACTTTTAAATAATATTTACTTTTGTCTATTTTTAATAGGCTTTGATGAATTTAGAAAGAGTTTAATTTCTGCAGAGAAAAAACAAGAGTGCATCAAAATTTGATACACTCTTTATAAAAAAATTTATATAAATTGAGAGGTAATTTATTTAAATATTTTTCCTGGATTTAATATATTTTTAGGATCAAATGCTAATTTAATTCCTTCCATTACTGAAAGTACATCATTTGAAAGTGATTCTTTTAAATATGGTTTCTTAGCAAAACCTATTCCATGTTCTCCTGAAACTTGTCCTTTTAATTCTTTTGATTTGTCATACATGTCTTTCATAACTAATTCAAGTTTTTCATGCCAGATATTATCTTCTAATTGGTCTTTTAAAATATAAATATGCAAGTTTCCATCTCCAGCATGTCCAAAGCTCTTTATTCTAATATTAAATTTACTTTCAAGTTCATGAGTAAATTTAACAAATTCGCCTATTTTATTTCTTGGAACAACTACATCAACTTCATCCATTTCTGTAGTTAATGCCTTTATTGCTTCAAGGAAACATCCTCTAGCTGACCAAATTGATTCTTGTCTTTCTTCTGTGTCAGATATAAAGACATCTATTGCTTCTGCATCTAAACATATATTAGCTACATTTTCATATGCTTTTTCAATTTCTTCTGTTGAATTTCCATCAAAAGTTAATAGAAGATATGCATCTGATGATTTATCTGGGAAACTCTTTCCTAAAAATTCTTCTGCTGCCAATATAGCTTCTCTTTGCATAAATTCAATAGCTGTTGGTATTGTTTTTGATTTAATTATTTTAGGTACTGTATCTATAGCATTCTCTAATGTTGGGAATGGTATAAGTAAACTTAATGATTTTTTAGGAAGTGGTAATAATTTTAATATAGCTTTAGTTACTATACCTAAAGTTCCTTCTGATCCTATTAATAGATCTTTCAATGAATAACCAGAACTATTTTTAACTACCTTTCCGCCTAACTGTACTACTTCTCCATTTGGCATTACTACTTCTAAACCTCTTACATAATCTCTAGTAACACCATATTTTACTGCTCTCATTCCACCTGCATTTGTGCTTATGTTACCACCAATAGTTGCTGATTTTTCACCTGGATCTGGTGGATAAAATAAATCAAATTCTTCAACATATTTACCTATTTCCATAAGTAATACCCCTGGTTCTAATGTAAGAGTAAGATTTTCTTCATCTATTTCTAATATCTTATTCATTCTACAAAGATCTATAACTATTCCACCTTTAATTGGAACAGCTGCACCTACAAGACCTGTACCTGAGCCTCTTGGAGTTACTGGAATGGAATTTTCATAAGCATATTTCATTATCTTTGAAACTTCTTCTGTACTTATAGCTTGGACTACTATATCAGGCATTTTCTTTATTCCACCTAATTCATCATGGCTATAATCTTCGTTTATTTCATCTCCAAAGAAAACTCTCTCTTTATCATTTTCTGCAATAGATAGTATATATTCATAATCTTTAACTTCAACATTTTTATAAGTCATAGCCTTATGCCTCCTTGCTCATTTTTATTTTTTCTATAAGTTGTGGAATAATTTCATATATATTCCCTACTACTCCATAATGAGCAACTTTAAATATAGGAGCTTTATCGTCATTATTTATAGCAAATATATGTTCTGAATTATTCATTCCAGCTGAGAATTGAACTGCACCTGAAATTCCACAAGTTATTATAAGTCTTGGTCTTACTGTTCTACCACTTAATCCGATTTGTCTTTTAGCATCAACCCATCCTGATTCAATTAAAGGTCTAGTACATGCAAATTCTGCACCTAATAACTCTGCAAATTCTTTTATCATTGCTAAATCTTTTTCTGACTTAACGCCTCTACCAGCTGCTACTATTACTTCAGCATCACTTATTCCTACCTCTGTATTTTTTTCTTTAATTTCAAGAACATTAATCCCAGATTTAAGCTTATCCTTTTTAATTTCACATTTAATTATTTCACCATTAACATCATCTGTTCTTTCTGGTGCTGTCATTACTTTATATCTTACCGTTGCAAGTTGTGGTCTTGAATTAGGTGTAACTATTTGTGCCATTATATTACCACCAAATGCCGGTCTAATTTGTACTAAGTCTGTATCCTCTTTTATATCAAGGATAGTACAATCAGCTGTAAGACCTGTTCTAAATCTAGCAGCCATTCTAGGTGCTAATGATCTCCCTATTGTTGTAGCTCCAACTAATATTGATGATGGTTTTACATTTTTAATAAAATCTTCAAATGCTGCTGCATAAGGTTCTATTCTAAAATCTCTTAATTCTTCATCGTCATATACAAATACTTTATTTACTCCGTAATGTAATAACTCTTTTGCTTCCTCTGAAACTTTATGACCAATGAATACACAGTAAACAGGGTGATTTATTTTAGCTGCTAATTCTCTAGCTTTACCAATCAATTCATAAGTTACTGGATGAATCTTCCCATTAACATGATCTACGTAAACAGATATTCCTTTCCATAAATCCTTATCTATTGACTTAACTTCTTCTTCAATATATTCAATTGCTCCCTTTGGTCCTTTCTTTACACAAAGCTTACACATTTTACAAGCTCCATTTATCTCAACTTTTCCATCATTTATTTCAAGAGCGCCAAATGGGCATATTTTTATTAACTCTTCCTTATTAGTTATCTTTTCTTGATTAACAACTAACTTTGCCATAAATCATTCCTCCTTGATTAACGTTTTTATTTATATATCCTTAATAATCCTTTTTAATATTATTTATAAAAATCCTTAAACTCACTAAAAACTAATTTATAATTAAATAAACTTAAACTCTTTTAATTTATGTTCTATCTTTTCAGCTAACTCATTTGAATCGCCTGTCCACATTTCTCTATCATCATTAACTTCTGGTGGGAATATTCTTTCAACTTGAGTTGGTGAACCATTTAGTCCATATTTCTTTTCATTTCTATCTTCAAAATCATTTAAACTCATAATTGAAATTTCTTTGTCTTTAGTTGCAATTTTCTTTCTGTAAGATGGAAGTCTTGGTTCAAAAATTCCTTTATCTACAGTTATTAAGCAAGGATATGAAATTTCAACTACTTCTAAAGTTTCAGGCATATCCATTTCAACTATAATTGATTTTTCCTTAATCTCTATGATTCTCTCAACATTTGCTACATGAGGTATGTCTAAGTATTCTGCCATTTCTGGTCCTACTTGAGCTGTATCTCCATCAGTAGTTTGCTTTCCGCAAATTATCAACTCAAAATCTCCCATTTTTCTTACGCCTTGAGATATTGTATATGATGTAGCTAAAACATCAGCACCACCAAATTTTCTATCTGATAATAATGCTCCCTCATCAGCACCCATACTATACGCTTCTCTAATTACGCTAAGCGCTTGATTAGGTCCCATACTTAAAACTTTTACATTTCCACCTTCATTTTCTTTTATTCTTAATGCAGTTTCTAATGCATATAAATCATATGGATTCATTTTTGAATCTATACCATCTCTTTTTAATACTCCAGTAACCGGATCAACCTCTACTTTTGAAGTTCCTGGTACTTGTTTAATACAAACTAAAATATTCATGTAAATACCTCCTAAAAAACTATATTTTAAAATCCAAATAGTGGTCCACAGAAATATATTAATAATCCTGAAAACACAATGTAGAATAAACAAACTTTTAATGTTGAATTTAATATTTTACCTTCACTACCAACAAGATTGGTAGCTGCTGTTGCAACTGCTATACTTTGTGGTGAAATCATTTTTCCTGCTGTTGCTCCCATTACATTTCCCCCTGCAATCCAATATGGATTTGCTCCAATTGAATTTGCAGCTTGTACTTGTAATTCTCCAAATAAAACATTTGCTGAAGTATCACTTCCTGTTATAAATGTCCCAAGTGCTCCTATTATAGGCGCTATTAATGGATAAAAACTTCCTGTTACCACTACTAAAACATCTGCTATGGATTTAATCATTCCACTGTATCCCATAACTTTAGCTAAAGATACAATTGAAACTATTGTTATACATGATTTAACCATTTGTTTCATGGTTGAAAGTAAAACTAAAGTAATCTCTTTAACTTTACATCCCTGTAATAACCCACCAACATAAGTTGCTAGTATTATTAAAACTCCTGGAGTTACAATCCAAGAAAAAGTATATGGTTTTCCACCCACCCCTGTATAAATTGGTATAGAAGTTTTTATTTGTGATAATGGTTCATAAATTGATTTAAATAATGGTGAACATATCATTACAAATAAAAATACTAATATAAATGGTAACCACGCTTTAAATCCTTGATGAATATTGCGAGTAATAATGTTATTAAGAGAGCTATAGGGCATGCCTTATGGCCTGCAATCTTAAGCTTTCCTAATGAAATCATAAGCCAAATAATAGGAATACAAGCTAAAACAAATAAAATGTACACGGTTATCCCTCCGCTTTGGTAATATATCATACCAATTTGTAATTGGTACTACCACTTACAATTATTATTATATATTTAAAACTTTGTCATGTAAATAATTGTTATTAAATTAACAGAAAACATTTACATGAAATTTATAATAAGTCTTTTACCTTTTTATAGCTAGAGTTGTATATTTTCTCTTATTTAACAAAATAGAATACATAATTTTCTACAAAAAAAAGTTTCTATAAAAATAAAAATTTTGTTTTTATTTTTATAGAAACTTCTTGTTTGATATTTTATTAACAATATTTTACTTAAGAATAATATACTATTCTTCATATCCATATGCCTTCCATATTAAATCAAAATGTTCTAGCATTGCATTAAACACCTCTTTTTCATTTCTAAATTTTAATGCTCTAACTAAATTTTCATGTATTGATAATAATATTTCTCTACTGTTACCAGTATGTAAAATTTGCATTCTAGATGATTTTATAAATTCATCCATAAGCTGAGATATTACTTCAAGTATATTAATGAGCAAAACATTTCTTGCTGCTTTTGCAATAACGTAATGAAATTTAATATCTAATTCTAAACTCTCTTCTTCTGTTCCTGCCTCATACATTCTATCTAATATAGCATTTAAATGATCTAACTCATTATCTGTTATATTCTTTGATGCTAATCTTCCACACTCTAGCTCTAATGTTTTTCTTAAATCATACATTTCTTTAAGAGAACTTTCTTGAAGCATAAACATAACTGACAATGGTTCAAAAAGTGAATTATCAAAATTAGTTTTTATATAATTTCCTGCCCCTTGCCTGCTTTCCACAAGTCCTATAACTTCTAAAGCTTTTATAGCTTCTCTTATTGAAGTACGTGAAACACAAAGGGATTCTGCCATTTCTCTTTCAGATGGAAGCTTATCACCCTTTTTGAGTTCACCACTTTTTATTTTTAATTTTATTTGTTCTATGACCTGATCATATACTTTTGGTGTCTTAATAGGTGTAAACATAATAATTATTCTCCTCTTCAATAACATTTTTAATTATATTATAACTAAAAATCAATATTAATTACTAGTTATAGTAAAATTAAATTGACAAAATTTTAAAATTAGAATATATTAGTCTAAAGAACATTAAATTTAATATTGAATTAAGAGGGAGTAGTTATAATATAACATCAACATGCTCGGTTATTTATTTACCTGGTGTTATGACCTTTGTGGTGACGAGACTTTTAATATAATTTCAGAATTCTGAAATTATATTAAAAGTCTTTTTTTATTCATTAAGCATTTCAAATAAAATAATGAGCAAACTATATAATAATATTGCCTATTATTTTTTATATATGATAACTAATATTAAGAAGGAGATTGAATGATATGGAAAAATATTTTTGTAAAAGTTCTGAAGATACTTTAAGAGATTTTAATGTATCCATAAACGGTCTTACCGAAGAACAAATAAAAGAACAGTTAAACAAATATGGGGAAAATTTATTAACTGAAAAAAAGAAAAAGAGCATTATTTCTATATTCTTAGAACAATTTAAAGACCTGCTAGTTATTATTTTAATAGCTGCCGCAATCATATCAATAGCCACTGGTAATATTGAAAGTACTATAGTTATTTTAGTAGTTATAGCTATAAATGCTATTTTAGGTACAATTCAATACGTTAAAGCAGAGCAATCATTGAGCAGCTTAAAGGCGCTATCCTCTCCCATTGCTAAAGTTATTAGAAATTCTAATAAAATTGAAATTCCCTCTAAAGATGTACTGCCAGGTGATATATTAATATTAGAAGCTGGTGATTTAGTAGTAGCAGATGGACGAATAGTTGAAAGTTTTTCATTACAAGTTAATGAAAGTTCTCTAACAGGTGAATCTGAAAGTGTAAATAAAATTTCCGAAAAAATTGATAAAACTGAAGTTGCTTTAGGTGATCAAAAAAATATGGTTTTTTCAAGTTCTTTAGTTACCTACGGAAGAGGTACAGTCCTTGTAACAAGTACTGGTATGAATACTGAATTAGGTAAAATTGCTACTTTAATGGAAGAGACTCAAGAAAAAAAGACTCCTCTTCAAGTATCTCTAGATGATTTTTCTAAAAAATTAGCTATTGGCGTAATAATTATTTGTGCAATTGTATTTGCTTTAAATGTTTATAGAAATAATACTATTTTAGATTCATTAATGTTTGCTGTTGCTCTTGCTGTTGCTGCTATTCCAGAGGCTCTTAGTTCAATAGTTACTATAGTTCTTTCTATGGGAACTCAAAAGATGTCTAAAGAACATGCAATAATTAAAAATCTTAGAGCAGTTGAAGGCTTAGGTTGTGTATCTGTCATTTGTTCAGACAAAACAGGTACATTAACTCAAAATAAAATGACAGTTAAAAGTATTTTTGTAGATGATAATTTAATTACTTCTGAAGAGATTGATTTAAATAACTCACTTTCAAAATTTTTAGTAGACAGCTCTATTCTTTGTAATGATTCTACATCTGTTGATGGTAAAGAACTTGGTGATCCAACTGAAGTAGCTTTAACTAATTTAGGACATAAATTTGATATAAATGAAATAGATTATAGAAACAAACATCCTAGATTGAGTGAGATTCCTTTTGATTCTGATAGAAAATTAATGAGTACTCTTCATAATATAGATAATGAATATTTAATGATTACTAAGGGTGCTATTGATGTATTATTAAATAGATCATCATTAATAAAAACATCTAAAGGTGTAAGGAAAATTACTGATAAGGATATTAATGACATAAATAATATGAATCTTAAGTTGTCTTCTAATGGATTAAGAGTATTATCATTCGGATATAAAAAATTGGATGATGAAAAAGATCTTTCTTTGGATGATGAAAAAGATTTTATATTTATTGGATTAATTTCAATGATAGATCCACCTAGAGAAGAATCAAAAGCAGCTGTTAGAGATTGTATTAAAGCTTCAATTAAACCAGTAATGATTACGGGTGATCATAAAGTTACTGCTTCTGCTATTGCTAAAGAAATAGGTATATTACAAGAAAATGATATATCCGTTGATGGTATTGAATTAGATAAAATGTCCGATAAAGACTTATTGGATAAATTAGAACATATTTCTGTTTACGCTAGAGTATCTCCAGAACACAAGATTAGAATAGTTAAAGCATGGCAAAGTAAAGATAAGATAGTTGCTATGACTGGTGATGGTGTAAATGATGCCCCAGCTTTAAAACAAGCTGATATTGGTATTGCAATGGGGATTACAGGTACTGAAGTTTCTAAAGATGCTGCTTCTATGATATTAACTGATGATAATTTTGCAACAATAGTTAAATCTATAAGTAATGGTAGAAATATTTATGCTAATATAAAAAATTCAATTAGATTTTTACTTTCTGGAAATACTTCTGGAATATTAGCTGTACTATATTCTTCATTAAGAGCTTTACCAGTACCATTTGCTGCAGTTCATTTATTATTTATAAATCTACTTACTGATAGTTTACCTGCTATCGCAATAGGTATGGAAAAATCAACAAGAGATGTTTTAAATGAAAAACCTAGAGATAGCAAAGAATCTATATTAAATAAAGGTTTTGTAAAAAGCATACTTGTTGAAGGATTCTTGATTGCAATTGCTACTATTACAGCTTATCACATAGGATTATCTAGTGGGCCTGTAGGAACTGCTAGCACAATGGCATTTGCCACTTTATGTTTAGGTAGATTGTTCCATGGTTTCAATTGCAGAGGACGAAAATCTATATTCGCATTAGGTTTATTTAAAAATAAATTTAGTTGGATAGCTTTCGGAATTGGATTATTACTATTAAATGCAGTATTATTAGTACCTCCACTACAATCACTATTTGAAGTTATTCCTTTAAGTGGAGCAAATTTAGGATATATCTATCTATTTGCTTTCCTTCCAACATTAATAATTCAAATATATAAGGTTATCAGATATGATTCAGAAAAGGATGCTGATATAAACTTTGAAAATAAAGGTGGTACAGTTAAAGAAAAAAAGCAAGTAGCTTAAAGTAAAATTATAAGTATGCTGTATTTCTAAATAATACCATTAAGAGTTAAATGGCAAAGTCTTGTCCTTTAACTCTTATTTTTTATATAGTATACTAAGTTTAAAGTATTACGATAAATTAAACTTATGGAGGATACATGAAAAATTTAATTGAAAAAGCAAGCATTACACATGAACTAAATAAAGATGAGATATTACAATTACTATCATGCGACGATATAAATGATGATTTATTTAAAGCTGCTAATAAAGTTCGTGAAAGATCTTTAGGTAATATTGTTCATTTAAGAGGATTAATAGAATTTACTAATATATGTAAGCGAAATTGTTTATATTGTGGATTAAGAAGAGATAATAAAAATATAAAAAGATATAGATTAAGTAAAGAGGAAATTATAGATTTTGCAAAGAAAGCTGTATCTTATGGTTATAAAACTATAGTTCTTCAAGGTGGAGAAGATGACTTTTTTACTAAAGAAAAAATGGTGGAAATAATAAAAGAAATTAAAAATTTAAATGTAGCTTTAACATTAAGTCTAGGTGAAAAGACTTATGAAGAATATAAAGCTTTTAAAGAAGCTGGTGCTGATAGATATTTACTTCGCATTGAAACAACTGACAAAAAACTTTATAAGGAAATGGACCCTATGATGAGTTATGATGAAAGATTAAACTGTCTAAAAAATTTAGGTCATTTAGGTTATGAAGTTGGAACAGGTGTATTAGTGGGATTACCAAATCAGACATTGGATTCTTTAGCAGACGACATTTTATTTTTCAAAAAATTAAATGCTGATATGATTGGTATTGGTCCTTTTATTCCTAATGAAGATACCCCACTAAAATACTCTAAAGGTGGAAATTTAAATTTAGCTTTAAAAGTAATGGCTATAACTAGATTATTACTTCCTGACATAAATATTCCTGCTACTACTGCAATGGAATCATTACATAAAAATGGACGTATCTTAGCACTTCAAAGCGGTGCTAATGTAGTTATGCCAAATGTAACTGAGGGTGAGTATAGAAAGCTGTATGCATTATATCCTGGTAAAATTTGTACAGGAGATACGCCTTCTCATTGTAGAGGATGTATAACAGGAAAAATAGCCTCAATTAACAGAGAGGTTTCTGATGGATATGGTTTTAGAGGAAATCAAAACAAAAATTCTCATAATAAATAATTAGATTTATAGAACTATTTAAAAATACTATTGATATTTTAGTATAATTTCTAAGTCCAATTGTGATTTGTTTTTTAAAATTCTTAGAGTAATTGTTCTTGTTCATGAAATTTATACTAAAATATCAATTTTTAATTATCTAATATATTTTTAAACCCTTGCCCTAATACTTCTGTTATTTCATTTACTGTTATAAATGCCTTAGGATCATTCTTCATCATAAATTGCTTTAATTTAATAAATTGAATTCTACTTAATATAGTTAAGATAACACAATTTTGTTTTTTAGTATATCCACCTTTGCCGTAAAAAACAGTACATCCTCTCTCAACATCTTTCATTATGTAATTTGCCACAAGTTCTTCTTTATCAGTAAAAATCATAACTTGTTTAGATAAGTTAAATCCATCTATAAATTTATCTATTAAAATACCAGTTAAATATACGCTTAACAATCCAAATAGACCCAGTTCTACACCAAATGTATAAATTGCTAATAATATTACTACCGAATCTGATATTAATAATCCCTTTCCAAAGTCTATATGACAGTACTTACTTAATATTTTAGCTGTAATACTAGTACCTCCAGTGGTAGCATTTTGAGTATACATAATTGCTGTTCCCATAGCTACTAATACACTTCCGAATATAGTTGCTAGAACTAAGTTATTAGTTATTGCTACCGGCTTATGAAATTTTTCAACAGCTGATAATATAAATGATAAACCAAATGCAGCATACATACTCTTTATTCCAAAACTCCCTCCAATAAATATAAAAGCCACAATAAATAATACAATATTACATAAAAGCATTACTATTCCAGGTTCAATTCCTAAAATTTCATTTAAAATTAATGCTAATCCAGAAATTCCACCAGATGCTATATTATTAGAATAGAAAAACAATTCAAGGCCAATAGTAACTATTACAAGACCCATAGTTATTATAGTATATTCTTTTAATAACTTCTTCATTTCAACCTCCTTTAAGTTCCTTATGTCTAAAGTAAATATTATCATGTAAATAACATGTATAAAACCCTAACTATAAATAAAATTTCCCTCAAATAACTTTATTGGAATTTTGAATTCTGGAATGCCATATACATATGGTGCTATTTCATATAACTGATAATAAATAATAAGATTGCTCTCATCTAAATAAAAACCCTGCTTTTCATTTATACCTTTAAATATTTTTCCTGAATCAAAATAATTATCAGGATTTTTTACTATTTGCTTTTCAATTTCTTTATTTACTATATTTAAATAATCATATCCTGGTTTAAATAAATCATTTAAATTTAAAAATTCTTCCTTATTTTTATTTATTGTATATGAGGTTATAGTGGTCATTCCATGTGCTCCACCTAAAAATTCATAATAATCATTATAAAAACTCAAAATATTATTATCATTCCTAGTAATAATATATTTAGATGATATTTGATAAGGAAAATTAGGAATAATATTAGTATCCTTAAAATACTCTGCTGAAGTTTTTTCTGCTTCCCTTATTGGATTCATAACATCACTATTTACCTTTAAATTTATATTATTAATTTTGTTTTTATCTTTTCCACCTTCTATTTGCAAAATTTTAACATCTTCTGTTAAATAACCTAAATTTTTATTTATAGACTTTTCCACAATTTTTAGATTATTGTCGTTTTTTATTCTATTATTTATAAACATGTACTGTGGATAACTTTGCGACAACATTAAGGGAATCAAAAACACGGATATAATATTTGAAATTAAATGCATTATCTTATTTTTTCTCCTTCCATAAAAACATATCTAAAAAAAAATATTAACAGAATACACAGATAGTTTTTTTTATTTATTTAAATTTATAACAGGTTATCCACAGGCAATTGTGGATAATGTTGATAAGTTGTAAAATTTTTTCTTTTTTGTTTTTTTGTTATAAAAAAAATATTATGTTAAAATGTGCTTATTGTGTTTATATTATAAATAAAGACTTAAAATAACTAGGAGGATACTATCATTGAAAAATTTAAATAATTTTTTTACAAAAAAAAATATCACTATATTAACTTGTGTTTTAATTTGTGTAATTATTTCATATTTTATGTATAATAACTTATTCTTAAAAGATACTGTTAATAAAAATCCAAATAATTCTACTACTACTGAGACTATTGATAATAATCAAGAAATTAATGATACGGATAAAGAAATCTCTGATGTTGAAAATGAAAAAGAAGTTAACACAAATAATGATTTAAAATTAACTAATGAAAATGTTGGAGTTCCTGTTTTATATTATCATTCAGTTAAAAATTCTGAAAATAATGAGGTTATTATAGCTCCTCAAAAACTTAGAAATCAACTGAGATATATAAAGGATTCTGGATATACTACTTTAACTCTCAAAGAGTTAGAAGATTATCTATTAAACAATACCCCTATCCCAGAAAAAAGTATTGTAATCACTTTTGATGATGGATATATGGATAACTATACTAATGCATTTCCTATATTAAAAGATTTAGATATGAAAGCTACTATATTTTGTATTACTTTTGAATTAGACGGAAAGTACTACCTTTCAGAGTCAGCTATAAAGAAGATGTCTGATTACGGAATAGATATTCAAAGCCATACCGCTGGTCATCCAGATCTTACTAAAATGACATATGATGAACAACTAAAAGAATTTTTAGAATCTAAAGAAATATTAGAAGCAATTACTGAGAAGCCAGTTACTAGTATCGCTTATCCTTATGGAAATTATAATGATAACAGTGTAAAGGCTGCTAAAGATGCTGGTTTTAAATTAGGTTTTACTACAGATTTGGGACTTTCTGATAGAGATGATAATCCCCTATTACTTAACAGAATTTATATAAGTTCTAATTATGACATGGATACATTCAAACAGCTATTAGAAAACACAAAAAAATAAAAGACTATATTTTTAATATGTATTAATATATAACAGCAAAATGGCATTGTAATTATACTATACCCATTTTTAAATTACTCAGTCCATTTTGCTATTTATATATCAACATACTACTTAAACATATGTCTTTTTTATCTATTCATATAAACTTGTTGTTAATTTATGTTGATTACCACCATTATTTATTAACACAGAAAGTTGACTCCTATTCTCACTTTTATTTTTTTCATTCACTTCATTTAAAAATTTACTAGTTTCCTTTAACGTACCATATTTTAAAGTTTCTCCATTTACAGTTATTAATATTTTATTATCAGAAGGTACCATTTCATTGTTAATTGCATAATCCAAAATTTCTTTTATAGACTCATCGATGTTCTTATGTAAAACATCAGTTGAAATTATAAGTTTAGTTCCCTTTTCAGTTTCAGAATATGAATATATAACTTTATTTAAGAAATTACATTCTAATTTTATAGCAGAAGTTGTATTTACTATTATTGTACTTTGAGGTTTACAATAATGTGAATATAAAGACATTCCCATTATCATTATTAAAAATATCAATATACAAAAATGTATCTTATAATGCCTAAAAGTTTTTTTCTGTTGTCCACTAACTTCTTGTCCAACTTTAGTATTTTTATCACATTTTATTTTAATTATTTCACCGCTTGATGTTAAAATATATGCACCATTATTTAAACTCTTTAATACTAATCCCCTAAAAAACTCTGTTTTTTTTGTATTATTTAAAGTTGTTATATTATTTGATTTTTCTTCTATCTTTAAATATTCTTGAATTAATTTGTAATTTACATTTGAAAAAATAATATAATAAAATAAAATATATTCTTTCCATGTTCTTAAAAATTCTTCACTAATATCAATTTTTTTACAAATATTTCTTATAGGTAATTCTCTTTTTCTTTCAACAGAATCCCTTAAATTCTCATCTTCTAATATATAATAAGAAACATTTAAAATTATATTACGCTGCTTTTCTTTAGGAGGATAGTTAATTAAATCCTTAAGTAGAATATCGTATGCAGATAACTTTTTTAAACATGATTCTATTTGCTTATTTCTATTTATATCTATTTTTCCACCTATTAATAACATATTTGGTGATGATGAAAAAACATATCTAATTCTTAGCTTGTCCATTATATTTTTCCTCCAATTGAATATTATAATATTTGATTTAATTAATATTATAAATGTCAAAATTAACTATTGTTTCATATGATGTTATTATATCATAGATATTTATTTTACTGCTATTCACATTCAACTTCACCTTAAACAATTTATCTATAATCTCCAATTATCATAATCTTAAAAGATGAATTTCGTACTTAAAAAATAATATATTTATGGAGATTAATATGAGAAAAAAAGTTATATATGTAGATTTTATAAAAAAGCGTAAAATAAATTTTTTTACTTTTATTTTCAACCGCCTCATTTCTTATATACATGTTAAATTTTCTTCAGAGTTTCTTGACAATAATTATTTAAATGATAATAATAATACTAAAATTGATTACTATAAATTTAAATGATAAAATTAAAATATGTTTATTAAAATTTATTTTAACTTGAAAGGAACTTTGTTATATGAGAGTTGGACTTGGATATGATGTTCATAAACTAGTTGAAAATAGAAAATTAATTTTAGGTGGAGTTGAAATTCCTTATGAAAAAGGATTATTAGGGCATTCTGATGCTGATGTTTTATTACATGCAATAATGGATTCATTATTAGGAGCTTGTGCATTAGGGGACATTGGTCGTCACTTTCCTGATACTGATAATAAATTTAAAGGAATATCTAGTATAAAACTTTTAGAGGAAGTAAATAAATTAATCATAAAAAATAGATATATTATAAATAATATTGATTCTGTTATTATTGCTCAAAAACCAAAACTTGCTCCATATATAGACACTATGAGAGAAAATATATCTAATGCTCTTAATATAAAGATTGATCAAATTAATATAAAAGCTACTACAGAAGAGGGACTTGGCTTCACAGGAGGCATGCTTGGAATATCATCACAAAGCATATGCTCTGTTATTAAAAAATAATATTTTAAGGGTTACTAGAAAATTTTTTAAAATAAATTCTAGTAACCCTTATTAATTTTTATAAAGCATGGCCTTATTTTAAAATACTTCTGTCAATTTTTTTAATAATATTTTTCTAAATTTCTCTCCATGTTCTTTATCCTTAACTACATTCTCACAAATATTTTTCCATTCTTCTAAAGATACACCTATCTTTTTTTCCAATTCTTTTTCTGTACTAGTAATTAAACTAGATGATACTACAAAATCACCCAATTCTTTAGCATCTTTAAATATTTTTATATATATAAATTGGTTACTATCTCCACTCCATCTTACATTAAAATCTCTTATAAACTTTCTTACCTCTAAATTAAGTTTGCTTACAGGTGCATCCCATAGACTATTTAATTTTTGATAATCATCTCTCATTTTTTTAGCTATATCTTTATTTATTTTTTTAAGCTTTTCACCCTCTCTAACAATAGCTTCAACTGGCAAAGATGGTACTTTAGTTACTAAGTTTTCTTTTCCATGTATCCATTTATAAAAAGACTCTTGTAAAAATGAATGTTGAAAATATCCAAGTAAAGTTTTAGGGCTAGGCATATATCCCCAAATGCTATTTACCCCTGCACTTTTATTAAAAATGAGAGTATGAAAATAAAGACTTTTTTCACTCGGAAGTTCATCCATAAACATATGACCTCTTATTGTTTTATTTTTACTGATTATGTCATCCCAATATTTAAATGAATTATATTTTTCCTTCAACCCAATCACCATTCTTTCATTTATTTATACCATTTTATTTTATATTCCATCTGTTTAATTTTATTATATAGTATATAATACTATTTTAACAAATTGTTTATACTATATTTTTTATTTTTTTACATTAATATAGTACATTTTAATTATATTACTATTATTGGTATTTACTTCTATAAATATTCTATTAAATTTCACATGGTTATAATGCTTGAATTAAAAAAATGAAAAAGTATCTTTTCAAACTTCTGTCTGAAAAGATACTTTTTCATTAATATAATAATTTATAAAATTTGGGATTGGTAAATCATTTTTAAAATTTTATTTATTTAATCAGTTTAATTGGTTAACTGTTAGTTAGCTTTTCTAGCTGCAATATTATGAGAATTCCATGTGAATGATAAGAAGAATATTGCTAAAACACATGAAATCATTAATAATACGAATCCACCATCCCAGCTAAACTTATCAACAACAGCACCCATTGCAACTTCTGCTGCAACTTGTCCACCCATGTATCCAAATAATCCAGTGAAACCAGCAGCTGTTCCTGCAGCTTTCTTAGGTACAAGGTCTAATGCACTAACACCTATAAGCATAACAGGTCCGTAGATTAAAGCACCAATTGATGCTAAAGCACAATTAATTGCCATTGGGCTTGAACTCTTCCAATAAACAAATGTTGCAACTGCAACTCCAACCATACAAATGATTCCTATTGGAGCACGTCTTCCATGGAATATGTGATCGCTAATCCATCCAACTATAATAGTTCCTGGGATAGCTGCATATTCAAATAAAGCAAATGCTATAGATGAATCTTTTGGGTTAAAGTGTCTTACTTCTTGTAAGTAAGTTGGAACCCAGTTTATAACACCGTATCTAACTAAGTAAACGAATACGTTAGCTAGAGCAATACACCATAATAATTTGTTATTAAATACATATTTAAATAAGATTTCTTTTGCAGTAAGTTCAGCTTCTGCATCTTCAACTTGTTCTGCAACTTCTGGATAATCATCCATATACTCTTCGATTGGTGGTAAACCAACTGATTGAGGAGTATCTTTTGCAAAGAACATATAAAGAATACCACCAACTATAGCAATAAGCGCTGGTAAGTAAAATGAACCTTTCCAACTTCCAAATATAGATACACCAAGTAATACTACTGTAGCGATAAATCCACCACCAACATTATGTGCTGTATTCCATATTGACATCTTAACTCCACGTTCACTATCTGAGAACCAGTGGGTCATTATTCTACCACATGGAGGCCATCCCATACCTTGGAACCATCCATTAAGTAACATTAATATAAACATCATACCTATATTAGTTGCATTAGGTAAGAATAAATTTGTTACACCTGATAATATAAGACCTATTGCTAGGAAATATTTTGGATTTGACCTATCGGACACATTACCCATTACGAACTTACTTACACCATAAGCTAGTCCTAAAGCTGAGGCAACAAAACCTACTTGAGTTTTTGTAAATCCTTGATCTATAAGATATACCTTAGCTAATGAGAAATTACTTCTTACAAAGTAATAAATAAGATATCCCACGTATATACTTATAAATACTTGTATACGATATCTCTTGTAGCTTGATGGTATCTTTTCTGCTGGCATTCTCTCAATGTGAGGTGCCGGTTTTAAAAAGTTAAACATAAAAATCCCTCCACAAAATTAATCTTTTAGTCTGTAAAACTTTGTTTATTTTTATACTATAAATAATTCCTGTAATAAAAGAAATATTTAAAATATGCTTAAATTTAGTAATTAAACACTCCAAAGTTCTTGCTTAGTTGTAGATATACATGTTGCACCAGATTGTAATGCTGAAATAATCTCCTGTTTATTCTCAATTAATCCACCTGTAATTATTGGTTTCAATGTATTTCTAGACATATCTTCTATAACCTTAGGTAAAATTCCAGGTAATATTTCTATTGCATCAGCTCCTGATACTAAATGATTCTTTGAATTTGTAAATGACAATGTATCAAATATAAAAAATCTTTGAATTGCTAATAATCCATAATTTTTAGCAATTTTAAGAATATGTGGTTTGGTACTTATAATTCCTTTAAATTTAGTATTTTCCTTTAAATAACTAATTACTATTTCTTTAGTTGAAACAAAACCATCAACTAAATCTAAATGAATTATTCCAATTTTCCCTTTTTCATCTATTAAATTGCTTATTTCTTTTATATTCATAATACTGCCAAATAACACAAATATAATCTGCACTGAAGATTCTAGCGCTAATGCTAATTCTTCTTCATTTTTTACAGATGCTATAATAGGGTTCTGTTCTAATAACTCTACTGTACTCATTAAGCTTCCCCCTCTTTGAAACGTTTACTATGTTTATATAATAACAATTAATCTTTTCAAAACTTAATCTTAATTGTTTCAAAAATGTAACACTTGAGATTTTTTTTAAATATTATTTATTATAGGTAAATATGTATATATTAGTATTTATATTGTAGGAGCTTCTACTACTTACCTATAATGGAAGCTAAGTAAATTGATATTTTATTCTGATTATTCTATAATATATATACAAGCTTTTAAGGAGGAACGCAGTTGTATTTGTGTGAAATATGTCAAAAACAGGCTGACATTCATCATATTGTTCACAGAAGTGAAGGTGGATTGGATATAAAATTGAATTACAAATATTTATGTTCATATCATCATAGAGGTAAACCAGGGCCTCATCATTGTGAAGAAACGGATATTTTGTACAAGTTAGAACTTCAAAATAATTTATTTTATCTTCTTCAAA
The DNA here is from genome assembly GCF_900290265.1 of Clostridium cagae. Classification (NCBI taxonomy): domain Bacteria; kingdom Bacillati; phylum Bacillota; class Clostridia; order Eubacteriales; family Clostridiaceae; genus Clostridium; species Clostridium caccae. The sequence goes on along the minus strand of NZ_OKRA01000002.1, from coordinate 137,023 downwards.
ATAATTATTATAAATTTAAAGAATTAATTGTATTACTTGAAGTATCTAAAAATCAACTAAAAAGAATCGTTAAAGATTTAAAAGTATATAAAGAAGGATATAAAAAATTAGATATAATAGTTAAAATTATGGGTGGAAAGCTATATACTGAAGAAATGATTGAAAATTTGACCCTAGATAAATTAATCGACAATATAGACAAAGAACCTTAATTTTACAACAAATATTTTTCTTATTTTATTGACATAAAAAAATACAATGATTATAATAAAAAATAATATATAATAATACGTTGATGAGGACAGTAAACTAAAATCTTATTTTCAGAGAGAGAATATGTTGGTGGAATTATTCTTAAATAGCTTTAGTTGAAAACCACCTCTGAGTGACTTTAATACAGTCCGTCTATTACCACGTTACGGTAATTTCAAGTGATCTAATACTCTACTTGTTTAATTAATATAGGTATATTTTTAAAATTAAATAGGTGTATTAGATAATTAGAGTGGAACCACGGATATTACTTCGTCTCTATATATTTTAGAGACGGAGTTTTTTTATTTTGTACTAAATTTTATTTTATGAATTTGAAAGGAGTTTTTATAATGATAAAAGTAACTTTAAAAGATGGTTCAGTTAAAGAATTTGAAGCTGGATTATCTGTATATGAAATAGCAAAATCAATTAGTGAAGGTTTAGCTAGAAACGCTTGTTGTGGTGTTGTTAACGGTAAGGTTTGCGACCTTAGAGAAGAAATTAAAGAAGATGTTTCTTTAAGCATATGTACTTTCGATTCTCAAGAGGGTAAAGATGCTGTAAGACATAGTATATCTCATGTTTTAGCTTATGCTGTTAAAAGATTATTTCCTGAAACAAAATTAGCTATAGGACCTTCTATTGCTACTGGTTTTTACTATGATTTTGATAAGGATGTTGCATTTTCAGCTCAAGATTTAGAAAAACTTGAAGCAGAAATGAAAAAAATAATCAAAGAAAATCCTTCAATCGAAAAATTTGAACTTCCAAGAAATGAAGCTTTAGAATTAATGAAAGATGAACCATATAAAGTAGAATTAATTAATGATTTAGGTGAAGATGAAATAATCTCATTCTATAAATTTGGTGAATTTACTGATTTATGTGCTGGACCTCACGTTATGTCTTTAAAACCAATTAAAGCAATCAAACTTATTAGAAGTGCTGGTGCTTATTGGAAAGGCGACGAAAAAAATAAAATGCTTACTAGAATATATGGTACTGCTTTCTTAAAGAAATCAGAACTTGATGAATATTTAGAAGCTGTAGAAGAAGCTAAAAAAAGAGACCATAATAAATTAGGTAGAGAATTAAAATTATTTACTACTGATGAAAATGTTGGTCAAGGGCTTCCTTTATTAATGCCAAAAGGAGCTAAGATTGTTCAAACTCTTCAAAGATGGGTTGAAGATGAAGAAGAAAAAAGAGGTTATGTATTAACAAAAACTCCACTTATGGCTAAAAGCGACCTTTATAAAATTTCTGGTCACTGGGATCACTATAAAGACGGAATGTTTGTATTAGGAGATGAAGAAAAGGACGAAGAAGTATTTGCTTTAAGACCAATGACTTGTCCTTTCCAATATACTATATATAATGCAGAACAACATAGTTACAGAGATCTTCCTATAAGATATGGTGAAACTTCTACTTTATTTAGAAATGAATCATCTGGAGAAATGCACGGACTTATAAGAGTTAGACAATTTACTTTAGCTGATGGTCATCTAATTGTAACTCCAGAACAATTAGAAGAAGAATTCAAAGGTGTACTTGAATTAATTCAATACCTAATGAAAACTTTAGGTATGGATGAAGATATAAGCTATAGATTCTCTAAATGGGATCCAAATAATACTGAAAAATATATAAATGATCCTGAAGCTTGGAACAAAACTCAAGATACAATGAGAACTATATTAGATCATTTAAACATTGATTATGTTGAAGCTGATGACGAAGCTGCATTCTACGGTCCAAAACTTGACTTACAATGCAGAAATGTTCATGGCAAAGAAGATACTTTATTTACAGTTCAAATAGACTTTGCTTTAGCAGAAAGATTTGATATGAGCTATATTGATAAAAATGGAGAAAAGAAACGTCCATATATAATTCATAGATCATCAATTGGATGCTATGAAAGAACTTTAGCAATGCTTATAGAAAAATATGCTGGTGCATTCCCTACTTGGCTTTCTCCAGTTCAAGTAAAAGTGTTACCAATATCAGATAAATACAATGATTATGCTGAATGCGTAGTTAAATCATTAAGAAATAAAGGTGTTAGAATTGAAGCTGATTATAGAGCTGAAAAAATCGGTTATAAAATCAGAGAAGCTAGACTTGAAAGAACTCCTTATATCTTAGTTGTTGGTGAAAAAGAAGCTAATAACAATGAAGTTTCTGTAAGAAGCAGAAAAAATGACGATGAAGGTGCTATGAAGTTAAATGACTTTACAGAAAGATTATTAAATGAAATAGCTACAAAAGAAAGATAATTTCTTTTAAATTAATAAAAATGCTATATATGTAATAAACAAGTGCTTATACATATATAGCATTTTATTTTAGTAAAAGCGTTTTATTAATAATATAAAAAGACTTTCGATGTTTTAAGGAGTTTAATTCATGGCAAATTTAATTTTATCACTTAATGTTGTTCTTCCTTTATTTATTACGATATCATTTGGTTATTTTCTAAAATCAATTAAGTTATTTGATGATTCTACACTAAAGAAAATGAACAACCTTGTATTTAAAACATTTCTTCCAATACTATTATTCTATAATATCTACACTGCTGATTTAAGTGTAGGTCTAAAACCTAAATTAATGCTTTTTTCTGTATTAAGTATTATTTCTTGCTTTTTAGTATTAATAATTATAATTCCCAAAATTGAAAAGGATAATAAACGAAAAGGTGTTTTGGTACAAGCTATATTTCGTAGCAATTTTGTACTTTTTGGATTACCAGTAACCATTTCATTGCTTGGAGAAAATAATGTTGGTATTACTTCTATTATTATTGCTGTAGTAGTTCCCACATTTAATTTTTTATCTGTTATTTCATTAGAAATGTACAAGTATAATAAAATAAATTATAAAAATATATTAAAAGGAATTATAAGCAATCCCTTAATAATAGCATCTTTAATTGGAATATTTACTCTTGCACTTGGAATAAAATTTCCTAAATTTATAGATAAGACCTTATTAGATTTATCTAGAGTTGCAACCCCACTAGCTCTTGTTATCCTTGGTGGTTCTTTTGAATTTAACTCAATAAAAGGTTCTTTAAAACAAATCTCTTTAGCTGTAATTGGTAAATTAATATTAGTTCCTAGTATTTTTATACCACTTAGTATATTTCTAGGTTTCAGAAATGCAGAACTAGCAACATTGCTTATAATGTTTTCTGCTCCAGTAGCTGTAAACTCATTTACAATGGCAGATCAAATGGGTGCTGATAGTGAGCTTGCAGGACAAATAGTAGTCTTTAGTTCAACATTTGCGATTCTTACTATATTTATGTGGATATATATAACTAAAAGCCTTGGTTATATATAAAAATTAGTCATTCCATACTTTTTTTACTTAAAAGTATGGATTGAAAATTCAAAAGTTTTTGTTTTAACTAAAAAAATAGCGTCCTTCATGATTAAAATTTAATTATGAGGGACACTCTTTTTGCTTAATCTTTTATATAAATTTTTCTAATTAATATATATTCTTATAAAATTTTTAACTACACTTGTTCTAGCGCTTGTTTAATATCCTCTAATATATCATCTATGTTTTCTAGGCCAACTGATAATCTAACAAGTCCTGGTGTTATCCCAGCTGCTATAAGTTGCTCATCTGTAAGTTGGCGATGTGTTGAACTTGCTGGGTGAAGTACGCATGTACGAATATCTGCTACATGAACTACATTTTCTGCAAGTTTTAAATTATCCATAAATCTAATTGCATTTTCTCTACTTCCCTTAATTGAAAATGATACTACTCCACTGCAACCATTCGGTAAGTATTTTCTTGCTAGATCTTCATATTTATTTCCTTTTACTGTTGGATAATTTACAAATTCGACTTTTTCATTACTACTTAAAAATTCTGCAACTTTCTCAGCATTTCTGCAATGTTTCTCTATTCTAACCGAAAGTGTTTCAAGGCCTAAATTTAAAAGAAATGCAGCATTTGCTGGTATATATGCTCCTAAATCTCTCATAAGTTGCACTCTAGCCTTTGTTATATATGCAGATTTTCCAAAATCCTTACTATAAATTACTCCATGATATGATTCATCAGGTTCTGTAAACTCTGAGAAATTTCCATTTGTCCAATCAAAATTACCGCTATCAACAATAACCCCTCCAACTTGAACTGCATGACCATCCATATATTTAGTAGTAGAATGAATAACTATATCTGCTCCAAATTCTATTGGCCTGCAAAGTATAGGAGTTGCAAAAGTATTATCTATTATAAGAGGTACATTGTTCCTATGTGCTATTTTAGCAAACCTTTCTATATCAAATATAGCTATGGCTGGATTTGCAATAGTTTCTCCAAAAACAACTTTAGTATTTTCTCTAAATTCTTTTTGTATTTCGTCATCTGAAGAATCAGGATCAACAAATGTACACTCTATTCCAAATCTTTTAAGTGTTACTGCAAATAAATTAATTGTTCCTCCATAGATTGTAGCTGCACTAATAATATGGTCTCCTGCTTTTAAAATATTTAATATACTTATTAATGATGCTGCTTGACCTGAACTCGTACAAAGAGCTCCTATTCCCCCTTCTAATGAAGCTATTTTATCTTCTACAGCTCCAACTGTTGGATTTGATATACGTGAATACATATGTCCCTCAGCTGTTAAATCAAATAATTTTCCGATTGCTTCTGTACTATCATATCTATATGTAGTACTTTGGTAAATTGGTAATGCTACTGGTTCTCCATTTTTTGGTTTATATCCTTCATGTAGACATTTTGTTTCAATTTTCATAATTTATTGCCCCCCTAAAATTTATTGCTTATTTATTTAAAGTTATTTTTTTATAAAAAAAAGCTATTTCTCCTATTTAAAGATAGAGAAATAGCTAGTGAAAACAAATTTAACATAACTTATATATATCTCTTATCTTCCAGGAAAATTCCTGCAGGATTTAGCACAATTCTAACTTATTAGTTAGCTGTTGCTAGGCTTCATAGGGCCAGTCCCTCCGCCATTCTTAATAACAGATTTTTTAATATGTTTATATTATATATCATTTTTTAACATTTGCAACCATAATTTTAAAAATATTTATTATATTGTTAACATTTTAAATATTACACATAATTTCCTTATTCTCTGTGATAATATAATTAACTGTTGCATCATGGATATCCATTGGAACATTATCTAATATTTGAAAATCATATGCCAATGAAATCTTACATATATTTTTTGAAAATTTATTCAAATATCTATCATAAAATCCACCACCGTATCCCATTCTTCCCCCATTCTTATCAAAGGCAACGCCAGGCATAATTATTAAATCAATTTTTTCTAATTCAACTGCTAATTTACATTCAGTAGGTTGTAAAATCCCATGTTTATCTTCTATAAGATTTTCTAATGATGATATTTTAACAGCCTCCATTAATTTTGTATCATAGTTTGTTCTAGGAACATAAATATTTTTTCCATCCCCTAATGCTTTTCTTATTATAGTTTTAGTATCAATTTCAGAATCATAAGAAACATACACAAAAATATTTCTACACTGTGAATAAAATTTACTTTTTAAAAATTTATTGTGAATTATATTATCAAATTTTTTTTTATTATTAATATTCATTTCTTTTCTAATTTTTAATATTTTTTTTCTTAATTCTTTCTTTTCTTCTAAGATATTCATTACTATTTCGCCCCTTATAACATTTTTAATTATTAATAAATAAAAATTCCCCATAAGATTAATACTATATTTTATTATGAATAAGTATAGCTAAAATTTAATTTCTAAACAACTTAAACTTTAACTATTTTTGTAAAATTAATAATTTATGTTAATTTTTAATATAAATCATTTATTAAAATAGTATTTAATAAATAAAACTTTAATTGTATAATCTATTTAATATAAAATAATAAAGGTGGGGCAACAAATGAGTAAATTAGAAGAAATAATGAAATTTAATAACGACTTTGTAGAAAATAAAAGATTTGAAGAGTTTATCACAACAAAAACTCCTAAAAAGAAAATGGTCATATTATCATGTATGGATACTAGATTAACAGAATTATTACCTAAGGCTATGAATATAAAAAATGGAGATGCAAAAATAATAAAAGATGCTGGTGCAACTGTAATTCATCCATTTGGTAGTGTAATAAGAAGTATATTAGTTGCAATATATGAATTTAAAGCTGAAGATATTTTTGTAGTAGGACATCATGGTTGTGGTATGAGTAATTTAAATACTAAAACTCTTATAAGTAAGATGATTGATAGAGGAATAAGCACTAATACTTTATCTATTCTAAATAATTCAGGAATAAATATTGAATCATGGCTTCATGGATTTGAATCAGTTGAAAATTCTATAAAAGAAAGTGTAAAAATGATAAAAAATCATCCCTTAATTCCTGAAGATATACGAGTTCATGGATTAATTATCAGCCCAGATACAGGAAAGATTGATATTATTGTAAATGGCGATATTTAAATAAATATATCCTTATTTTAATACTACAAAATTAGAAATATCTATATAAAAAGTTATTTCTAATTTTTTATTTCTATATTAAACCATTAGTTATTCAAAATAAACTTTAGGTTTATTAAAAATAACTTCTTTTTCTATACTACAATTATCTTTATCAAGAGTTACTTTATAAATTTCAGGACATCCTTCTTCTCTCCATTTTTTCATATAGTTAGGAGTAGCTTGTGTTTCATTATAATAATTTTGATCATACATATCCGAAAATTCTAAATAGTATAACAAACTATCTTTATCTAACAATATATCTTTTTTATTTATATTTTTTACTATTGGAATAAAAAATCTTAAAGGTACTTGATAATCAAAATCTCCTTTTATTTTTTTACCTTCTATAATAGCTCTTTTAAAAAATAATTTATTTTCTTCACCATCTGTAAATCTAATTTTAAAAATAATTTGCCTTTTCTTATTCTTTTCTAACTTTACTACAACCACTTAATCACCATCTATCTATAATGTATAAAATTTAATTATTTAAATATTATTATATAACTTTATTTTATCATGGAGAATATCTACTGTCTAAGAATTTAACATTTATTTAAAACAATTCAAAATAAAAAGTGTCTTAGCTAATTTAAAATTATCTAAAACACTTTTTGTAATCTTATTCCTCAACACTCATATATGTTAATGGTAATGCTAATAATACTCCACCACCTATTATATTACCTAATGTTACCCAAAATAAATTTTTTATTATTAAGGTCATTGATAATCCACCTAATGCAAAATACCCAACTGAAAAAATACCCATATTAGCTATGCTATGCTCAAATCCAGCAATAACGAATGCGAATACGCACCAAAACATCATTATAGATTTACCACTTTCAGATTTTAATCTAATAGTAGATAATACACCTAGACACACAATGAAGTTGCATAAAATTCCTCTTATGAGCAATTCAAATGCTGAAAGAGTAAATTTAGTAGTTAATATACCAGATATATACTCTTGTATTAAAGAAAGTGATGCTCCACTTTTAACAAATAAAAATGATATAACTATTGCTCCTAAAAGATTTCCTAAGTAACTTAAACACCATACTTTTAATGCCATCTTTAAAGTACATGCTTTAGTATAAACCCCTACTGCCATAACCATATTATTACCTGTAAATAATTCACCACCTAAAAAAACAATGAGTGCTAACGCTATTGAGAATGTAGCTGCTACCATTATTCTAGCTAGTTCTGGGTAATTAAGATTTAAAATAGCACCTATTGTATATGACAAAATTATTGCTACTACTAAATAAAACCCTGCTACAATCGCTCTGGTTGTATATTTTCTAGGTGCATTTTGGGATAATTCATATTTATTTCTTGCCGATTTTGAGATAATTTCAATATCACTAATATACATATCTTTTTCCCCCTTACCATTTAATTAATTTGTTTTATTTATATAAATTAATTTTTATTTTTATATTTACATCGTAACTATAAAAATTTATTAATTATATGAAATGTTATAAACGTTTTCTAATAAAAAGTTTAAATATTACATTCTATATAATAAACATTTAAAATTCTTATTAAGAGGATTGGTAAATATATCAATAGGCACAGTTAATAACTTTGTTATTTGTTAAATTATTAACAACTTAATTATATTCTAATTAAGTTGCTTCTTCAATACACAATTTTATATTTTATTAATCTATTTATTTTTAGATATATTTTTTATTATTTTATCATTTATTTTATGTTTTTTCATTTTGAATCAAGTCATATATTAAATGCATATATTGTTTATATTTTATTTTTTTATAAAAGCAATAATTACCTCCTGGTATTTTGTTAATATATAATCAAACTTTATATGATAAATATGTTTAAAATATACTTTAAACATAAAAATTAAGGATTATATTAAGCTTACACTTAATATAATCCCATAACACATATATTTAATTTTAATATATTTTCTTAAAATATTACTATATACATAAGAAAAATCATTTTTAAAAGTCTATATTATCAAAATTTTCTCCAGTTAAAACTAAAATATCACCACCATAAATAATTGTTTTTCCTTTTGGATGTAGTATTTTTCCGCTACGTTTTATCATAACAACCAATATATCTTCTGGTATATTAGCATCTATAATACTTTTATTAACCAACTTACTTTCTGGCTTTATTTCAAATTCTACTAACTTAGTATTCATTTCTTCCTGATAATCATTAAAAGTTTTCAATACTACAACTTCATCATCAACCAGATCTAGTTTTTTTGCTATAGGAGATATTAAAGTTCCTTGTAATGATACAGAAAACAATGCTATAAAAAATACTATATGAAATATATCAAAATTTATAAATGCATCATTTGTAACTGCTAATATAGCAAAAACTATTGAAGCTGCCCCTCTAAGTCCTACCCACGAAACAAAAATTTGCTGCTTTATAGGAACTTTAAACCAACTTAAGATTGCAAAAGTTGATATTGGTCTTGCTACAAAAATTAAGAATATAGAAATTAAAAATCCTGGTAAAAATGCTGAATGTATTTGAGATGGAAAAGATAGTAATCCTAATATAAAGAACAACATTATTTGCATCAGCCAAGATATACCATCAAAAAATTTAACCAAGCTTTTTTTATTTTGTATTTTACTATTCCCAATTATTATTCCCGCTATATATACACTTAAATAACCATTTCCACCAATCCATATACTTAAAGAATATGCTAAAATAGCTACTGCCATTACAAAAACAGGATAAAGTCCTTCTATCTCAAAAGCAATATTTTTTAAAATCCATGTACTTAATTTAGCTAAAACAACTCCAATTATTATTCCAAACAATACTTGAAATAATAAAAGTTTAAAAATTGATTGTTGTGATCCAGACATAAAACTTAATATTATTACAGTAAGCATATATGCTATGGGATCATTACTCCCACTTTCAATTTCTAATAAAGATGCTAGACCATCTTTTAAGTTTAATTTTTGAGATCTTAAAATAGAAAATACAGATGCTGCATCTGTCGATGCTACTACTGCTCCAAGTAGAAAACCTTCTAATAAAGAAGATTCAAGAACCCAAGTACAAAATATTCCAGTAAGACCTGCTGTTATAATAACACCTATAGTTGACATTAATGTCGCCTTAGTAACAACGGGTTTTGCTAGCTTCCAATTAGTACAAAATCCTCCATAAAACATTATAAAAACTAATCCAAATGATCCGATTTCTTCAGCTATTTTATAATTATCAAATCGTATTCCAACGATTCCTTCGCTTCCAAATATCATTCCTAAAATCAAAAATATTAATAATGAGGGTACTCCAAATCGATATAAAACTTTACTAGAAAATACACAAATTATTAATACTAAAGAGGCTAAAATTAATGGTATTGTCATATGCTCACACCACTTCCTTTCAATTTTAATATAAATTATTATTATGTTACATTTATAAATTATTTAATAAAATATATAATATTTTACAAATAAATCAATTATACAACGATGAAATTATCATATAATTGTTTAGATATACTTTATTTTTTATTTTATATAAATAATCATATTACATATAGTATAGCATTTATGTACTAATAGGTACAATCTAAAATATTATTAATGTAAAATAACATTTCTATTTAATATTAGAATTATCCTTTAATAAGCATATTTATGCAAAATTATATATAAATATTTTTAAGATTACAATAAAAGAAAACTATATATCATGATATTAAATGATATATAGCTTTAAATATAATTTTTATATTTTAAAATTAGTTTAAATAACTTACATTATAATTATTTATAAAGTTTTTAATGAATTCCAGTATTTTTTCACATTCTGATGATTTACTAGATTCAATATTAATTACTATTTTAGGTTCATGCAAAGAAAGCCTTAAAGTAAACCATCCTTCTCCAAACCTTTCATTAAATACAACTTTTATTCCATCACAATTATCTTCATCAATTTGCATATTATCATTATCAGCGATGACTTTAGTAAAATCATATAATATTTTATTAGCATAATTATTAAAATCCTTTTCATTAATTGCTAACCTTATTTCTCTTTCCTCATTTGGTAACTCCAAATCACTTATTAAATCCTCAATAAATTTATTTTCATTTTTTAATTTAGCCATAATAATAAGTATTTTTGATGCAAAATAAGCAGCATCATCTAAAAAGTAATTTTCTTTTAATGCAACATGACCTGATGTTTCAATAGCAACATAACATTCTTCATTTTTATTATTTAACTTCATAGCCTCATTTATAATATTTTTGTATCCCTTTTTAACTTTATGATGTTTACCACCTAATTTTTTTATAAAATTGCTTACTCCATCTGATGTTACTGAATCGGTAACTATAGTAGACCCTTTGTGTTCTTGCAATACTATTGCAGATATAAGTGCAATTAAAGAACTTCTATTTATGAATCTACCTTCTCTTCCAACCAAAGCAACTCTGTCCACATCTGTATCAAAAATAATTCCTAAATCAGCATCATTATCTATTACTGCATTACTGATTAAATTCATAGAAATATCCGTTTCTGGGTTTGGAATATGATTAGGAAATGTACCATCAGGTTCTATAAATTGACTTCCTGTTGTATCTGCACCCAATTCTTCTAATATCTTTTCTTTAAAAAATCCTCCTGAACCATTTCCTGCATCTAATATAATTTTCATTCCTGTTAAAGGTTTATTGTAATTTTTTGAAGAATTAATTTCTCTTCGTATTTTTTTAACTAATAGTTTAGAATAATCATTAATAAGTGGCTTAAAAATAGTCATTCTTCTTGATTCTATTTCGCTTACAAAAACATCTTCTTTATTGTCTTCATATTTTGATGCTATATTTAATATTTCTTGAATTTCTTCTTTGTCTAAGCATCCATTTTTAGTGAATAGTTTTATGCCATTATAATAATAAGGAAGATGACTTGCTGTTATCATTATAGCTCCATCACATTTGTAATCATTCATAATAGTTGTCATATACATTGATGGTGTAGTTGATAATTTGCAATCATATACTGTGACTTTACATGCGACTAATGTGTTAATTATAGTGTGCTTAAATTCATTTCCAGTTATTCTAGAATCTATCCCCACTGATATTTTTAAATTATTAAGTTTATTTTTATTTTTTAACCATTCATGAAATGCTATTGTTATAATTTTAATTTCTTTATTAGTTAAATTTATAACTTGATCTTCATTAGTTAATACAACTCCTCTAATGTCACTTCCATTTTGTAAGTCATGCAGACAATTATTATTCATACCCATCCCCCTATTTAATAATTTAAACTAATTATTATGTTAAATAATATATTATTCTATATTTTTAATATAATAATATATTATCACGTTCAATCCATTTTTATACTTATTTTACTTTTATTTGTTTGATATTATAATAATATTATTATCTAATAATTAGTTTTATGTATAAAAAAAAAGCACAAAATAATCCTTAAATTATTTCATACTTTCTCTCAATCACTAAAGTAATCGTTAAATTTATTTATAAATTTATTTTATATTCTATCATACTTATATAAAATATAAGTTTTCAATTAAAACATTTTATATCATATAAAAACATAGAATTTCATTAATTTAAATCATAACCCTAAAAATCTTTAAATATTAGAATTATAATTAAAATTCATCTCATGTAAATATATATCCAATTTGTAAATTATATCATTTTCTCACAATAAAATAAAGACTATATACTAATTATTATAAATAATATTTTTATAATACTACGTTTTAATATGTGCTGATATAAGCATAGATTAGCACATATTAAATAAAATTTTAAAATAAAAACTATTAATTTTCTAAGCTTATTGATAATTGATTATGTTTATATTTCATAAATAAAGTAAGACCAATACATAATGTACATACTTCTGTAACCGGAACTGTCATCCATATTCCAACACTTCCAAAAACATTCGAAAGAATAAATAGCATACTTAAAACAATAATCAATGCTCTTGATAAGGATATACTGACTGCAAATTTAGGTTTTTCAACTGAATAGAAGAATGCATCAAATAATAAATTTATTCCCATTATAAGATATGCTAGTCCATATATTTTAAGGGCTGATGCAGTTACTTTTATAATTTCCTGATCAGTTACAAATAAAGAACTTAATTGATAAGAAAAAAATATAGATGCTGAAGTAAACACTACTCCAACTATCATGGCAAATGTAACTCCTAATTTGAAAAAGTTAAAGGTTCTTTTATACTCATTAGCTCCATAGTTAATACTAACTAAAGGTTGCATTGCCTGAGCATTTCCCATAAAAATTGAGAAAAATATCAAATTTATATTAGCTATAATTCCATAAGCCGATACTCCAATTTCACCTATCTGGCTTAAAATAACTTTATTAAAAGCAATAGTAACTACCCCTACAGACATCTCACTAATAAAACTACTCACTCCATTAGTTACTATTCTTAAAAAATCATTTAATTTTGGTATAAATCTTTTTAACTTAAGTCCTGATTTTTTACTTAATGAATAAGAAAATGTTATTGTAAAACTAACTACTGTTGAAATTGCTGTAGCTATCGCTGCTCCAAACATACCTAAGTTGAATCCAAAAACAAATAATACATCTAATACAATATTCAATGAACAACAAGCAATAGTTGCTAACATTGATATATGAGGTGCTTTATCATTTCTTGCAAAAACATTCATAAAAATATCTAAAACAAAAAATGGAGCAAAAATTAAAATTGTTAACATATACTGTTTAGTCAGTTCAATCGTATTGTTAGTTGCACCAAGAAAATATGCTATTTTATCAACAAATAAAATACCTAGAATACAATAAAGCATTCCCATGAATAGTGCACTAATAAATCCAAATGTATACATCTTCCTAGCATTTTCATCTTCGTTTTTACCTTTAAAAATAGAATATATTGTTGCAGAACCTGTTGCAAAAAGAAATCCTGTTGCATACATCAATGATATTGTTGGTGTACTTACATTTAATGCAGCTAGTCCAACTCCTCCTAAGGCTCTACCAACACACAATGCATCTACAAATACATATCCTGATAGCATAATCATACCAAATATACTTGGTGCTAAATACTTTAAGTATAATTTACTTTCACTATCTTTTACTAAATTAAAACTTCTTGCCATTTTTACCATCCTAACCTTTTAATAATATTACTTAAGATATCAAATATCTTTTTTAGTTTTATCTTTTAGATAATTAGCCATAAAACACCCTCTTAGATAATTTTCTTTATAAAAAAAGTACCTTGGTACAAAATATGTATCCAACATACTATTTTTTAACATCATTAAATTTATACAGGATACTTAACCTTACGTCCTGTTGATGATAACACATTTAATATAAAAGTTATGTACTTTTAAATACACAAGAATCATATTTTGTATAATTCATTAGAGCATTGCTTCAAAAGATTTTTTTCATCTAATATAGTTATATTATTTCTAGATGTTTTAATAATATTTTTTTCACGAAGAAGTTTTAAATACTTAGCTGTATTAGTTCTATTCATACCAATAATTGCAGATAAATCCTTTTGAGATATTCTAATTACTCCCTCTTTAAATTCTGATGACATTAAACAAGAGTATAAAAAATTACATGTTTTAACTAGACCATCATTAAAAAGAATATTTGTAGTGTCATACATTAATAAATTAACCATTTTTACAAATCCCTCTAACATAGTTTCATATAATTCAGGATTATCTTTAACAATATTTGCAAAATCATCTTTCTTGAAAGCTAAAACTTCTACATCACATATTGCTAAAAGTAATACTGAGTGTTCAAGACTACAATCAGATGGATAATAAAAGGGTTGTATCGTTCCATTACCATGAAAAGAAAAATTCTTTTCATTGCCACTTGGATGTAACATAGATAATTTTATTGTTCCAGATACAATATAAAATATTGTATCCATACTATCATCTATATTACATAGATACTCTCCTTTTTTGTAATGTTTTACTTCATGTTCGTTGTTACGAAATAATTCTTCATACTTTTTAAAATTATTACTAAAATAATATCGTGGAGTATACATAAATTCATCGCCCTTTACATAAATATAAGACTAGTCATTTTAAATTTATTAAAATGACTAGCCTCATATAATTTTGATAAAAATTTATTTTAACTACAAATTAAATTTCATTAACTTTAATTATTATTCTACAGTAACAGATTTAGCTAAGTTTCTTGGTTTATCTATATCGCATCCCTTAGCTTTTGCTACATAGTATGATAATAATTGAAGTGCAGCAACACTTAACACTGGTGCGAACATATCCATAGTTCTTGGAATATATATAATTTCATCTAGAACTTCTTTTAAGCCCTTAGTTCCTACATAACAAACTCCAATAACCTTTGCTCCTCTTGCTTTAATTTCTACAATGTTACTTACCATTTTTTCTTTTAAAGCTTCTTGAGTTAATAAAGCAATTACATTTGTTCCCTCTTCAATTAATGCTATAGGACCATGCTTTAATTCTCCACCAGCATATGCTTCAGCATGAATATATGATATTTCTTTAAGTTTAAGTGATCCTTCTAATGCAACTGCATAATCTAATCCTCTTCCTAAATAGAAAACATCTTTTTCTTCATACATTTTTTCAGCTATAACTTTTATTTTTTCTCTATCTTCTAAAACTAATTCTAATTTTTCTGGTAAATCTAATAATTCTTCTTTTAACTTTTCTAATCTATCGCTCTTTAATTTGCCTAATATTTTTGCAAATGTCATAGCCATCATATACATTCCAATTATTTGAGTTGTATATGCCTTAGTAGAAGCAACTGAAATTTCAGGTCCTGCTAATGTATATAATACATGATCAGCTTCCCTTGATACTGAGCTTCCAACAACATTAGTTAATGCTATTATTGTAGCACCAATGTTTTTACTGTTTCTTAAAGCTGCTAATGTATCTGCTGTTTCTCCAGATTGACTTATAACGATAACCAAAGACTTATCAGTTACTAGTGGATTTCTATATCTAAATTCAGATGCAATATCAACTTCTACTGGAATCCTTGCAAATGATTCAATTAAGTTTTTACCTACAAGTCCAGCATGATATGCAGTACCACAAGCTACTATAAATACTCTATCTGTATTTTCTAAATCTTCTTTAGTTATTTTTAA
Organism: Clostridium cagae; assembly: GCF_900290265.1. Classification (NCBI taxonomy): domain Bacteria; kingdom Bacillati; phylum Bacillota; class Clostridia; order Eubacteriales; family Clostridiaceae; genus Clostridium; species Clostridium caccae. The sequence continues at coordinate 120,979 of NZ_OKRA01000002.1, read as the reverse complement.
ATCATCTAAAAGCATGCTTTTTTCCATTGAAATTCTTCCAGCCATAGTATCTCTTATAGCTCTTGGTTGTTCATGAATTTCTTTTAACATGAAATCTTCAAATCCACCCTTTTCAGCAGCATCTTCATTCCAAGTAACATGATATATATCCTTTTGTATTTCTTTTCCACTTGTTTCATAAAGCTTAACGCCTTCATTTGAAAGAACAGCTATTTCATGATCTTCTAAAAGATATACATCTCTTGTATAGCTTAATACAGCAGGAATATCTGATGCGATGAATGATTCATCTTTTCCTAATCCTACAATTAAAGGACATTCTTTTCTTACTGCTATCAATTTATCTGGCTCATCTTTACAAACAACACCTAAAGCGTAACTTCCTTCAAGTCTTTTTAAAGTTTTAATGATAGCATCAAATAAGTTTCCTTCATAATAGTAATCAATTAAATTAGGAATTACTTCTGTATCTGTTTCTGATTTAAAAGTATATCCTTCTCCTTTAAGCCATGTTCTTAATGTTAAATAATTTTCAATTATTCCATTTTGAACTACAGCAATTGTTTCCTTACTATTTAAATGTGGATGTGAATTAGCATCTGATGGTGCTCCATGTGTTGCCCATCTTGTATGTCCTATTCCCATATTTCCTTCAACAGGATTTGCTTTTATATCATTTGCTAAATTAGATAATCTTCCTTGAAACTTTCTTACTTCAATCTCTCCATTATTAACAACAGCTACTCCAGCTGAGTCATAACCTCTATATTCTAACTTTGATAATCCATTAATTAAAAATGAAGTAGCTTTTCCACTTCCTAAATATCCAACTATTCCGCACATATTAATCTTCCTCTCTTAATTCATAATATTAAAATTATATCCTCTTTTAGATTTTTCTAATTATAAACTTAAAATAGGCATAATAATACTCATAAATACAAAATCTAAATTAAGAAGGTTTTAACACCTAACTGGATTTGTTCTATAAATTACTTTATAGCTTTGCCAGTTGTTAACGGTAGTGCAAATACCGTGGGGCACCCGCCGAAGTTTCGATACTCCCCAACCTCGTCAACTTAAGTGATGGCCTAAATCTTTGATTTAGTAAGCAAAACTTACCCAGTGTAATCGGGCAAATAACCTTCCAAATCTATGATTTGGTTAGTGTAACTTTCATTAAATATATATTAGTCGATTTTATTTTAAAAAGATTCTATAAGATATATTATAAATAATATTAAACCTTTTCTATTATAAAATTAACTCATTAATAAATTCATTACTAATAATATTGTCACTTAAGTCCTGGCGCTTTAAATTATATTAATACAAATTTTTCCTCTCTTTCTTGTTGATTTTATGCCTATGATTTATTTTATCATATAATTTTCTTTTGTCTATAATATAATATACATCTTTGTGTATAAAATTCTACAAATTTTAATAGCTTTACTACAAAAAAAGCACTTATATCTTTTTTATAACTAAAAATACAAGTACTTCTTAAGTGTATATTAAAATTTTATTCTATATTTTTAATATTTAGTGATATTTTAATACAAATTATTCTAATATATAAAAACTATTTAAAGCCTTTAACTTATCAAAGCTCCATTTTCATCCAATGTATATTTTCCTATCATTGTATTGTAAGCCATTTGTCCATTTGAATAGCAATAATACCAGGTTCCATTATCTAATAACCAACCTACTTTCATTTTTCCATCATTATTAAAGTAATACCAATTTCCATCATTATTAAGCCATCCTCGTGCATCTTTTCCACTAAATCTAAAATAGTGCCAATAGCCTTTTTCAATATACCAATATCCACCATTATAATAAGTAACTATATCACTCTCATTATCATTATTATAATCTGTAAAAGTCTTTGGCATATTATAATAGTTATAATATGCAATTGGATACTTAGATTTATTCCAATGAAACCCGTTGCTTACCAAAAAATCATCACTAACAAGTAAATATTTATCTCTAATTATATTATCATTATTAGTTATATCTAAGTTGTACCAATTTCCATTGATGTTAACTAAATTCCAAGCATGTCCCTTCCCATTCATAGTGCCACTAACTATTCTAGAGTCTATTCCTAATATCCTAAACATTTTATATGCTGTCATCGCATAACCTTGGCAAATAGTTTCCTTTGTTGTTAATGCAGAATATACATTATCAGACTTTATACTGTAATCATATTTATATATCTTAACTAAATAATTGTTTATAGCTGTAACTTTATCTATTGTGCTCATATTGGCATCTATTAAATTATTTACTATTCTTTTTAGCTCATAGTCTATAAAATCTTCTTGAGATTTAGTTGTTCTATATTGTATAGTAAATTTATTTTTTGCTCCATTAATTTTAATATTATATGAAGACACTGATCTTTCTAAGTAATCTTCACTATCTATTGCACTATCTAAAACAGATTGAATGTTATCCCCCCAATAATTAAGAGTAAAGTCTGTTTCCCAATCTTTTAAATTATTATAAATTTCATTTTTCAACTTATTAGAATCATAAAACGTTTCTGATGCATAAACATTTATGTTTGTAGAAGCTATTATTATTAGTCCTATTAATATTACTTTTAATGTATTCTTTAACCATTTCATTCTACTCCCCCTAAATATTTAACTGAATTAATATAAATTAGTTCATTATTATACTGTATTTTTAATTAATGTTGTGTTTTAAAATTCTTAAAATCCACTCCCTGTCCATGATTTTTTTACTATAATATTAAAATATCACTAAAATAGAGTGTATTACTAAGATGTATTCACAATTTATTAGTAATTATACTATATATTTTAATTTAATGAAAATTTCAAGTTATACATATCTATTAATATATACAAAAAGTAACGTGAAATTGTAATTCTAATATACTCATTTTTAATATTCCTAAGTTCAATTACTACATCTATTTTACTTATACATATGTCACGCTTTACTAAAATATTGTCTTTAATGAAAAAAACTATGTTTTAAATGCCACTTAACATATGCAATAAGTTAAGTGGCATTTAAATTGGACTATACTCATTTTTAATAAGTTCAATTAATCTGTCCACTTTACTTATGCATATATAAATACACAGCTAAAACATAGCTAAATTTATCTTACATCCCTGAAGAAAGAGTCCAAGGCTTCTCTATTTTTTCTTTTAGATCATTGTAACTGTTAATTAAAGAATTATAACTAACTTCTAACTGTTCAGTAGTCAAAAGTTGCTTGTAATACTCTTGCTTTGTAGCTAGTCCAAGATCATATTGAAGCTTAGTTATCTTAGTTTTATTATACAGCACATCAAGTTGTGCTTTCATTGAAGTTATATTACCTTCTAATGTTACAAGCTTTGTATAAGTAGTAAGTAATGTTTGTTTCATTGTTCTTTTTCCATCATTGACTGAATCTACTGCTGTATTTGCATTATATTCACTTTCTATATCTTTTAAAGAAACTGATATCCAATTATAATAATTAGTTGACCAATTATTTAACGCATCTTTATATTCAGGCTTAGTGTTTCCCTCTTCATCCTTATAATCATTTTCGTTTGGAGGTGTTGGTTTAGATCCTGCTGTACTTGAATAGTTATCTTCAACCCAATTAGCTAATTTTTTATTATATCTAAAGTAAGTGTCTATTCTATTATCAAGATAAGAATCTAAAGATTCATCTAATTTTAATGGTTTGAATTTAACATTGTCCTCTAAATCATAATCTTCAACATCTATATCCGTTATTATTTTAAAAACTTTTTTACTATTCTTTAGTTCCTGTTCTTTTGATTTTTTCTCAGTTTTAAGTTTTTCTAACTCAGCTTTAGCATTTTGCATCTCAATTGTACTAACTAATCCGATTTTCTTCTTTAACTCCATATTTTCATATTCTTTAGTCTTAATCTCTATATCTATCACTATGTTCTCTAGTTCTTTTTCAAGTATTACCATTGAATTATATTTACTAGTTACATCCACAGATATCTGGTCTTCTAAAAATTTTCTTTTTTGTTCATTTTGACTCATTTGTATATCATTATATCCATCATCATCCATATCAACATCTTGATAAAAATCATCTTTTTCTTCAAGCATATCTTGTTTTTCTTCATTCAATACTATCTGATAACTATTATCTATTGCGGAATCTATGGCTTTCTCTAAACTTAATATTGGCTTAGATGTATTTGCATTTGCTGGTATTTGAATTAGTGAAATTGAAGTTATTAAACCAGCAATAGTTAATGCAACTAATCTTTTTAAACCTTTTTTCATTATATACTCACCTCTTTAAAAAATTATTATTTATTTTCATCGTTATTATTTAGTGTTTCTTCAGTGCTTTCTTCTATTTGTTTTAAATTTATATCATAGTTTATCTCTTCATTATTAATATCTATTTGTTCTTTATTTCTAAAAGATAAATTATTTACTTTTTTAGTTATTTTATATTTTAGTTTATTAAATTTACTAGAGAATTTCTTTTCTACCTTATCAAATATCATATAGATAGCAGGTATTAATATAAGTGTTACTAATGTTGATACTGAAAGTCCACCTATTATTACTACTGCAAGAGGTTGCATTGTTTCTCCACCACTACCAAAAGATAATGCAGTTGGTATCATTCCTACAACAGTTGTCATTGTAGTCATAAGAACTGGTCTAAGTCTTGTTGCTGATCCAATAGAAACTATATCTATTAAATTATCATTTGGCTTAGCTTTTCTAAGTTGTTCAATATAATCTATTAAAACTATACCATTATTAACAACTATACCTACAAGTAATATAGAGCCTAGCATTCCTACTACATTAAGATTTGCTCTTGTTATTACCAATGCAATAACAACTCCAACAAATGCAAATGGTATACAGAACATTATGATGAACGGTTTGCTAAATGATTCAAATTGAGCAACCATTACCATGTAAACAAGTATTATTGCTACAACCATAGCAAAAATTAAACCACTCATTGATTCATTCATCATTTCTGTTGCTCCACCAAATGAAATACTATAATCTCTTGGCATATCTAATTCATTTATAGCATTTATAGCTTCTTTAGATGCAGTACTTGTATCTAAATCATCTACTGTTGCTGAAATAGTTATAGTATAATCTCCATCACTTTTAGAAATAGATTTTAAACTATCTTCCATTGTTATATCTGCAAATGCTCCAATTGGAACTTCTTGACCACTTTGAGAAGCAACTTTAATTTGCTTTATATCCTCTAAACTATCAATACTAGATTCTTTGAATTTTAAATTAACATCAACTTTGTAATCATCTATTGTAGCTGTTGTTACAGAATCACCATTTATTGCTGTACGTAACAAACCTGCTATTCCCGATGTATTTATGCCATATTGCTGAACCTTGTCTTTGTCTATTTTAAATTGTGCTTCTTTAGTTGTATCAGAAAGAGATGTCCCTACATTTCTAAAACCTTGTAAAGAATTCAACTTTTCTTCTGCCAGTTTTGCTATTTCTTCTAATACATCTATATCTGGTCCTTTTAATTCAAGTGAAACTCCATCTGAACCTCCAACCATGCTACTACTTGCACTAACTTTTATTTCGCAATCAGGCACAGTTTCCATTTTTTGAACAACTTCTTTTTCTATGTCATTAGTAGACTTCTTTCTTTCATTTTTTGGTACTAGTTCTATTGCTATATTAGCATTATTACCACCGCTTCTTGATGATGAAGCTAAAGTAGTCATTGTAGTCTTTATTTCAGGTATATCAGAAAGGTTGTTTTCTGCCATTGATACATAATAATCTCCAGCATTTAATTCAAGACCTTCTGGCAAACTTATTGATACACTTAATTTCCCTTCATCTGCTGATGCCATAAAATCCATACCTATAAGTGTAGCTCCAAATATAGAAGCAACAAATAATAAAATACTTATAAGTACAACTATCTTTTTATGGTTTAATGCAACTTTTAATACATTTTTATACTTGTCATTAAATTTATCAAAAATAGGTGATGGTTTTTCAACAAGTTTTGTAGCGTTTGAACCTTTACTTAATTTTGCAAAAATACTAGGAACAAGTGTTACTGCTACTATTAAGGATAATGATAATGCATATATAAGTGTCTTAGCTAAGGCACCAAACATTATCTTAGTAAATCCTTCAGTAAATAAAATTGGTAAAAATATAGCTACTGTTGTTAATGTTGATGCTACTATTGCATTTGTTACGGTTTGAGCACCTTTTATAGAACAATCATCAATATCTAATACAGTCTCTTTCCTATATTGGAATATATTTTCTATAATAACTGTTGCATTATCAACAACCATACCTACTGCTATTACAAGCGAACCTAATGTTACCATATTAAGAGTTTCACCTGTAAAATAAAGTAATGCAATAGCACCTATTATTGATGTAGGAATAGCAATAGCAACAACTAATGATGCTCTCATACTCTTTAAGAAAAGAAAAATTACTAAAAATGAAATAACAGCACTTATGGCAAGATTTTGCATTACACTTTTAATTGAATCATTTATATATTCACTAGAGTCATTAACTATCTCAATCTTATATTCAGGATTTTCCAAATTAAGTTTTTCTACTATTTTATTAACATCTTTCATAACTTGAACAGTATTTGCATCCTGTTGTTTTTGAATATCTATTACTAAACTATCTTGCCCATTATATCTATATATAGCTTGTTTCTCAGCAAATCCATACTCAACATCACATATCTTATCTAACCTAACAGTTTTTCCACCACTTACTGGTATTTGAACTTGTTTTACATCTTCTAACGAATTTAATTCATCAATACCTCTTAATACTATTTTATCTTCACCTTGAGTTATTGAACCATATGGAAAAGTCTTATTAGTAGCTGATAAAACATTTTTTATAGTTTGAATACTTACTCCATAATTTGATAAAATCGCTGGATCAACTGTTATATTTACTTGAGACTTATCTCCACCATTGATTCCAGCTTCTGTAACTCCTTCTGCTGATTCAATTTTAGGTTGAATAGTATCCTCAGCATATTTCATTAAAGCTTCTGAACTATGTCCACCAGATATAACCAATTGAGATATTGCTTCAGCATTCATATCCATTTTAAGAACAGTAGACTTTGTAACATCATCAGGTAAAGTTGATTGAACAGAATCTACCTTTGATCTTACATCATTTAATATTTCATTTAAATCTGTTCCATATTCAAATTGTGCTACAACCATAGAAACACTTTCTTGAGACATAGAAACTGTCTTTTTAACATTAGATACTGCTGACAGCTTTTCTTCAATTTTTCCACTTATTTGTTGATCTATATCTTCAGGTCCTGCACCTGGCCATTGAGTTGTTACCATTACTACTGGTATTTCTATATCTGGCATTAAATTTGCAGGCATCTTTAAATAACCTATATAACCAAACATAATAACAACTAAAAATACCATTATTATTGTAAGAGGACGTTTAACTGAAGTTTTGGTTAAATTCATAATATTAGTCCTCCTTTTCTACAGGGAATACTTTACTTCCATCAGTTATAAGTGTTATTCCTCCAACAACTACTGTATCATCAGAATAAATTCCAGATTTAACTTCAATATCCATTGATGTTTCTATTCCTGTCTCTACAGCTGTTTTTATAGCTCTATTTTCGTCATTTACTATGTATAAATACTTTTTACCGTCCTCTTCAAATACAGCTTTTTTAGGAATAGTGATTGTATTTTCATTCTTTTCTAAACTCAAATTAACTTCTGCTGACATTCCTGCTTTTAAAGTATTTGAGGAATTATCTATTAATATCTTTACTTGGTATAAAGAAGTTTGTGGATCAACTATTAAAGGTACATATTCAACCTTACCATTAATAGTTTGTCCATCTATTACAGCTTCTACATCTTGTCCTGATGAAAATTTATTTATATCAGCTTGAGCTACATTTATATTTACTTCTAAAGTATTTGGACTAGAAATAATAAATGCTGGTTGTTGTTGACTAATCATTTCATTTGAATCACAATTTTTAGCAGTAATAACACCATCAACTGGTGATACTAATGTAAGTTTATCTAAATTACTTGCTGCTACATCATATGATACCTTAGCTTGTTCTAATTGCTTCTCTGCCAATGCCTGTAATTCAGGAATATTTTTTTCAGTTGTTGTTGTATATGATTTTTGAGCTATATCTAGTTGTTGTTTTGCTTGATTTAAACTAAGCTCTATTTTTTTATATTGATCTTCACTTATTGCATCTGCTTGATACAATGCAGTATACATATCATAATTTCTTTTTGCTTCATCATATTGTAATTGAGCAAGTTTCACTGAATTTTCTAATTGATTAGTTTGGTTTTCTATACTTCCACTTGTAGTATTATTATAATTTGCTTGTGCTAAATCCAATGCTGCCTTTGATTGACTAATGCTATTATTAATATCGTCACCTTTTAAAGTTAAAAGTACATCCCCCTTTTTAACTTCTTGTCCAAGTGACACATATGTTTTTTCTATTGTTCCAGCCATTTCTGTTGTAACAGATGTTTCAGTTGCTACTTTAGTAGTACCTGTAAACATATTCTTATTTTCTATATCGCTACTTTTTGATTTTTTAACTGATACAGCTATTGATTTTTCTTGTTCTGTTGCTACATCTTTATTTCCACATCCAACTAGCCACATCATATTAAATATTAATAATAATGCTAAATATTTCTTCATACTTATTGCCCTCCAACCTTTCAAATGTCATTTTTTAATTAAAATAAATTCTATGAATTCTTAAAAAATTCCTATTAACCTCTCCAATCTTTTGATCTATATTGTTATAATTAAAACATTATTTTCTTTAGAAAAATGTTTATATACAGTTAAATTTTATAAATATTAGTATTAATTAATAAAGTATATTTAATTATAAATTCATAATTATTCTAAGTCAATAACTTTCCTATCTTGTATATGAATAAGTATTAGTTTATAATTTAGTTTATACTTATCAGCATATTAAGGAGTTAGATTAATGCATAAACAAGATTTAGATAAAATTTCCGATTCTTTATTAACTTTTTTATTTTTAGTTAAAAATAATGTATTTAGTGAAAATGAATTTATAAAGAATTTTCCTAAACCACCAAAAGAAGTTGAGGATTATATGAATGAATTTCCTATGCCACCATCTCATACAAAAGTAATTCTGTATCTTCATAAATCAAGTTCTTCACCAATATCTCAAATAGCTAGCAATTTAGGTATATCTAAATCTAATATGACACCCATAATAGATAAGCTTATAGAATACGGTCTAGTTAATAGATATCCAGATTCTAAAGATAGACGAATACTTAGAGTTGAATTAACTGCAAAGGCATTAGATATATTTGAAAAATTCAGAAATGCTGCAAAAGCTAAATTAGCAAGTAAAATTGAAATTTTAGATGATGATGATTTATATGCATTAAGTGATTGTGTATCAAAGCTATACGATATAATGCAAAAAATAGAAAAAAAATAAGACGGATAAAATCATCCGTCTTATTTTTGATTTATTTTAATTTATAAGTTTAGGCTAATTTCAACACCGTAGTGATCAGATATTACATCTTTATTTGTTCCATTAAAGATTACTTTAGAAGTTATTACATCTAATTTTTTATTACTTAAAATTAAATCCAATCTTAGCTTATCTTTATTTTCATCCCAGCCATCTATCTTTCCTTTAACTGTAATTCCATTATCAGCTTCTTTTGATATGTTAAATGTATCAACTAATCCTTTATTAACTAAATAATCATATCCTTCATTTCTTACGAATGCATTATTATTAAAATCACCCATAAAAAATGTTATATTATTAGAAGTGTTTTCTTCTAATAGTCTTTTTACTTGATATTTAAATGGTTCTTCTTCATCTTCCCACCAACCTAGATGACAAGAATAAAGATCTATATTTTCATTATTATATTCAAATGTAACTTGCACAATTTTTCTAGTTTTCCAATACTCTCTATCTGTTCCTTTGCTTATAAAAAATGACTTTTCATTAACTATATTATGTTTAGTAAATACAGCTAAACCTTCTTCATATTTTCCATAACCTATATGAGAGAAATCCCAGAAAAAATTATAGTTAGTATTATATTTATCTAATTCTGCCTTTAATAACACTGCAAAATTATCAACTTTTAAATTATTATTAATAACTTTTGCCTCAATTGATTGACTTATTTCTTGAAGTGCTATTGCATCATAATTCTTTTCACTTATTATCTTAGCCAAATACTTTATTTTATCTATTTGATTCTCTTCTTGCCAAGAATGACAGTTTAAAGTTAATAATTTCACTTTACTACACTCCCAATATATCTTGAATATTTGATTTTAAAACATCAGCTTTAGGTCCATATATAGCTTGAATTCCTTTATCTTTTACTACTAAACCAAGAGCTCCATTTTTCTTCCAATCTTTTTCATCAGCAACTAAAACTTTATCTTTTACAGTTACTCTTAAACGAGTCATACAAGCATCAACATCTATAATATTTTCTCTTTCACCTAATAATGAAATTATTTTTACTGCTAATTCATCACCTGTTGTATTTGATGCGTTTTGTGAAGATTCATCTTCTTCTGAATCTATATAGTTTCCTCTTCTACCAGGAGTGGCAATCTTAAATTTCTTTATTAAGAAATTAAATGTGCAGTAATTTAAGAAGAAGAAGGCAACTGCACTAATTACAAAATGCACTAAATCCATTGATAATCCTGCTTTTACAAACATAGGTACACGAGTTAATAATTCAACAAATCCGAAAGCTTGAATTCTTAAACTAATAATATCTGCTAAAGCAAATCCTATACCTGTGATAACTGCATATACTCCATAAAGAATTGGTGATACAAACATAAACATAAATTCTATTGGTTCTGTAACACCTGTTAAAAACACTGCAAGTCCTGCTGATAAAAACATTGATTTATATTTATGTTTCTTATCTTCATCAACATTCTTATACATTGCAAGCGCTACCCCTATTAATGAAGCACTTGAAAGAACTACTTGACCATACTTAAATCTTGCTGGTGTAACTGTTGTTAATAAGTTATTATATGCAGACATATCTCCTGCACCCTTTAAATTTATTAAATCTGATATCCATGCAAACCATAATGGATCTTGACCTGCTATAACATGTCCAGCATTAGCTCCAGTTAAAATAGTATATACTCCACCTAATTCAGTATAATTTACTGGTATTGTAAGCATATGATGTAATCCAAACGGTAATAGTAAACGTTCTAAACAGCCATATATAAATGGTGATAATATTGGTGCTGTGTCTTTAGATTCTGCAAGCCATACACCAAACGCGTTTAATCCTGATTGAGCAAATGGCCATATGATTGAAAGTACAATAGCCATTACTACTGATCCTGCAATTACTACAAAAGGAACAAAACGTTTACCATTGAAGAATGATAATGCATTAGGTAGTTTATTAAAGTTGTAATACTTATTATATAATGAGGCTCCTAAAAAACCTGAAATAATTCCAATAAAAACTCCCATATTTAAAGCTGGTGCTCCAAGTATAGATGTAAAATAATCTCCAACTATTAATTGTTTTCCAAAAAGTGATGTTACTGTTGCAGTTTTATCTGCTAACATTGCTGAACTCACTCCAAATATAGCTCCTGTAACACGATTAGTAAGTATAAATGCTATCAGTGCTGCAAATGCTCCACCTGCACGTTCCTTCGCCCAAGATCCACCTATTGCAACTGCAAATAGAATGTGTAAATTACCAATAATCCCCCATCCTAAGTCTTCAACAACTCTTGCAATGGTTTGCATTAAAGCTAAATCTCCAGACATTCCTATTAATTTTCCAAGACAAATCATTAATCCTGCTGCTGGCATTACTGCAACAACCACCATAAGTGCCTTACCAAACTTTTGCCAAAATTCAAATGAAAATAACTTTTCTTTTTTCGCTTTCATATTCTCCACCCTATCCTTATTATATTTTTCTCAATACCCTTTACCATAAATAAAATTAATTCTACATTAACTTATATAATCTACATTCCCATGGTTTTAAATTTATACTATTAATTTTGTCATGCTTATTTACCTCATAATTTGACAAAATTAAGCTTTCAAATGTTAATGTTTCTTTTTCATATTTATATAAATTTTCATTATCTGATAGATTGCATATAATCATATATTTCTTATCACCCAAAATTCTCATATATGAATATATATTTTCATCTTCATCTAAAATAAGTTTATATTCGCCATAACTTAAAGTTTCACTATTTTTTTTAACGTCTATCATTTTCTTATAGAAATTCAATACTGAATTAGGATCTTTTAGTTCAGATTCAACATTTATTTCTTTATAATTTGAGTTAACATCTATCCAAGGCTTATTATTTGAGAATCCAGCATTTTCACTATCATTCCATTGCATTGGAGTACGAGAATTATCTCTTGATATTGCCCATATTTCTTTAAGTGCTTCTTCTTTAGAAACTCCGCATTCTACTCTTTCATTAAATATATTTATTGATTTTATATCATCATATTTATTTATATTTTCAAATTTAACATTGGTCATACCAAGTTCTTGCCCTTGATAAATAAAAGGAGTTCCTTGTTGCATGAAATACATTAAACCTAATGCTTTAGCACATTCTCTTCTGTAATTTTCATCATTTCCCCAAGTTGAAATAACTCTTGGAATATCATGATTTTCTATAAATAATGCATTCCAGCCAACACCATTTAAATTATTTTGCCATTTTGTTAAAGCTTTCTTTAAGCCTACAACTGATAATTTATTTTCTGAATCATAATCCCATAAATTAAGATGTTCAAATTGGAATACCATATTAAACTTTCCATCTTCTTCGCCAACCCAAAGTTCTGCTTCTTCAGAGTCAACTCCATTAGCTTCACCAACAGTCATAATATCATAATTTTCAAAAGTATTATCTGAAAGTTCCGCTAAAAACCTATGTATACCTGGAAAATTCATATGTTTCTCAAATGAAGATACATATCTTTCATTACTTTTACTTTTAATATCTTCAAAAGTTTGATCTTTTTTAATATGACTTATAGCATCAACTCTGAATCCATCGATACCTTTGTCTAACCACCAATTTACCATTTTATATAGTTCATTTCTAACTTCAGGATTTTCCCAATTTAAATCAGGTTGTCTTTTTGAAAATAGATGTAAGAAATATTCTTCTGTATTTTCATCATATTCCCATGCAGAACCTTTAAATATGCTTTCCCAATTATTAGGTTCAGAACCATCTTTGCCTTCTTTCCAAACATACCAATCTCTTTTAGGACTATCTTTAGATGACTTAGATTCTACAAACCACTTATGTTCATCACTAGTATGATTGATAACTAAGTCAATAATTAATTTCATACCTCTTTTATGAACTTTTGTTAGTAATTCATCAAAGTCAGCCATCTCCCCAAAATCTTCCATTATATCTTGATAATCACTTATATCATATCCATTATCATCGTTAGGAGATTTATACATTGGACATATCCAAATTACATCTATTCCTAATTCTTTTAAATAATCTAATTTAGATATTATTCCTCTTAAATCACCAATTCCATCCCCATTAGAATCTTTAAAACTTCTAGGATAAATTTGATAACCTATTGCTTCTTTCCACCAAATTTTTTTCATTAACAAATACATTCCTTTCGCAAGCGCTTGCATAAAATATAAAATTTAAATGATTAATTTTATATACTAAAAATATATTGTTTAATCAAGTTCTTAGTAATGTAAATTCATCATCTGTATTTAAAGTTAGTCTTTATCTTACTTTTGTATTTTTATTATATCAATTTTTTGAACCGATTACAAAAGATTTTTTTTCTTTCTTAGATAAAAATTATGCTTATTTCTTTTATTTTCATATTTTTTCTCATAATTACAAAGTTTTTCTCCGCAATCGGTTGCAAAGAAAACATATATGATTCAATAAAACATATTATTTTATTGAATCTCTAACTACTAAGTTAGTATCAATTATATAATGATCCATATTATTATTATTCTCTAATGAATCTATTAATATCTTAGCTGCATAATATCCTAATTCATATGCATTTATATCAACAGATGCTAATGGTGGATTTTGAAACTCAGCTAACTGTGTATTATTAAAACCTATTATAGAAATATCTTTTAAATTTTTTTCCTTAAATACCTTCAATGAACCAAATGCTAACATATCATCCTCTGCTACAATAGCATCAGGAATTCCTAACTTTAATAATTCATTAGTAGCTTCAATTCCTTCTTGTTCAGTAAATTCTTCTTTGATTATAATATCTTGCTCTTTTATATTAATTCCATTCATTTGGCATGATACTTTAAATCCATTTATTCTATCTTTAGTTAAATTCCATTCTTTTCTAGCCCCTAAAAAAGCTATTTTTTTCTTTCCTCGTTTAACTAAATCATTAACCAAATCATATGTTGCTTTAAAATTGTCATTGTCTACCCATAAAATTCCATCTGTTTCTTCTGGTCTTCCTATAACAACAAAAGGGAAACCTGTTTCTTTTAAATATCTTATATTATCATCATCAGATTTGGCTCTTAGCAAACAAATTCCATCAACTAAATTACTATTTATAAAATCATTTACATGGTGTGCTTCATGTGCTTCATCCTTACTAAACGCATAAGTAATATAGTAATTCTTGCTTTGCGCATATACACTCATACCCTTCATTGCTTGAATGAAGAATGGATTTGTTAATAAGTCTTGTGCTTCATTAGGAAGTATTACACCTATTATTCTTGTTTTATTATTTGCTAAACTTCTAGCTATTGCGTTAGGTTTATACTTTAATTTTTTAACAGCTTCTCTTACTTTACTTTTAGTTTCTTCACTAATCTGACTACTATCTGATAATACTCTAGATACAGTTGAAGTTGAAACATTTGCTTCTTTAGCGACCTCTTTTATAGTAACCTTCATAACACCCTCCAAATTCTCTGACTTCATTTTAAATATACAAATACTATAATAAAGCACAATCAAAAGTTTTTATTAATGCTTCTTTTTGTGACCTTATTAATCTTTTTATTCTATACTCTCTTCTCATAGCCTCATTTTTATCTTCAAATATTTCATAATATACAAGTTTAACAGGAGTTCTTCCCCGTGTATATTTTGCCCCTTTTCCTAAAGAATGCATTTTTATTCTTTTACCTAAATCATTTGTCCATCCAGTATATAAAGTATTATCTGAACATTCTAAAATATAAACGTAATTCATATATAAATTCCTCAAAATTTTCTTATATGTTATTAGTAACTATTATAACATAAAGTAGTCAATATTTTTATATGATAAGTAAAAGCGCTTGCATAAAATAAGTTTCATATAATGATATTATAAAAACGCAAAAGCTGCTAATGCCCATCACTTTATAACAGTCAATTCAATCATGATAAAGAAACTGTTATAAAAATATACTTAAACTTTATCTTAGTTAAACCTTTGATTATTTTTTTAGGCTATGTTTTAGCAGAGTGTTGATATATGTAATAGGTGCAGTGGCATTGTAAATGGACTTTTAGAACCCTTAATGAGTATTGTCCCATTTACTGTTTGTCCCAATTTTATATTGGGAACAAACTAAAATGGGACTATACTCATTTTAGTGTTCTTAAGTTCAATTACTCCGCCCACTTTGCTTATGCATATATCAACACTGTTTTAAAACATAGCCTTTTTTTATATTGTGTTTATTTAACTGTTAGTATTTTTGTATAAAGGCGATTTGGCATTGAAATTTGCTTTTTAGAATTCTTAATAAAGGTTTGTTGAATTAATTGCTTGTCACAATATCTCATTGGGAACATGCATTAATTAGACTAATCTTTATTTTAGTATTCTTAAAGTAAATTTCTCAGTCCAATGAGCTTTATACTAAAACACTAACATTTTTTAAAGTTATCCACACTTTTTTAATAAATAAAATTGTTATCTACAAAAACTGTGCATAAAATTGTGATGAAAATTTATAAAACTTATATATTAAATATATATTTTCACATATCTATTTTAATAATACTAATCTACTTTACAAGTAGCCATAAAACTCATCATTCCACTTAATTCTTTACCACTTTTTAATTGGATATTCTTCTAATCATATTACATCTTAATATAATTTATTAGTTATTTATTAGTTTGTCTTCATTATTCCAACAATAAAGTTTACGTATTTCACTACCAACTGCTTCTGATTGATGTTCTGCTGCCATTTTTCTCATTGCTTTAAAGTGAGCTTGTCCTCCAGCTTCAGACATATCTAATAAGAAATCTTTTGCAAAAGTTCCATCTTGAATATCCTTAAGTACTTTCTTCATAGTCTTCTTAGTTTCTTCTGTAATTATCTTAGATCCTGTAATATAATCACCATATTCAGCTGTATTTGAAACTGAATATCTCATTCCAGCAAAACCTGATTGATAAATAAGATCTACTATTAATTTCATTTCATGTATACATTCAAAGTAAGCATTTCTTTCATCGTATCCAGCCTCTACTAATGTTTCAAACCCCGCTTGCATAAGAGCACAAACACCACCACAAAGAACTGCTTGTTCTCCAAATAAATCAGTTTCTGTCTCTGTTCTAAATGTTGTTTCAAGCACACCAGCTCTTGCTCCACCAATTGCATTTGCATATGCAAGTGCAGTTTTTAAAGCCCTACCAGTTGCATCTTGATGCACTGCTACAAGACAAGGAACTCCTTTACCTAATTGATATTCACTTCTTACTGTATGTCCCGGTCCTTTTGGGGCAATCATTGTTACATCAACATCATTAGGTGCTGTTATTTGATCGAAATGAATATTAAAACCATGAGCAAACATTAACATATTTCCTGCTTCAAGATTTGGTGCAATATCTTTTTTATACATTGCTGCTTGCAATTCATCATTTATAAGAATCATGATTATATCAGCTTTTTTTGCTGCCTCAGCTGTGCTAAACACTTCAAATCCTTGTGCTTCTGCTTTAGCCCATGATTTACTACCTTCATATAAACCTATAATTACATTACATCCTGATTCTTTAGCATTTAATGCATGAGCGTGCCCTTGACTACCATAGCCTATTACTGCAATGGTCTTTCCCTTTAATAAATTTAAATCTGTGTCTTTTTCATAATACATTTTTGTCATTTTAATGTCCCCCTAATTATTTAATTTATATCTTCTTCACTTATAAGTTGATTAATGGGTGCACCAGGTGCAACCATAGGAAAAACTTTTTTATCATTGCTTATTGCATAATCTATTAAAACAGGTTCTTTTGAGGCAATTGCTTTCTTTAAAGTCTCTTCAAGATCTTCTCTTTTTTCAACCTTAAACCCCTTAGCACCAAAAGCTTCTGCAAGCTTAACATAATCTGTTTGCCTATCTAAAGTCGTCTCTGAATATCTTTTTTCATAAAATAATGTTTGCCATTGTCTTACCATTCCTAGTGCATTATTATTCATAACTATAA
Organism: Clostridium cagae; assembly: GCF_900290265.1. Lineage (NCBI taxonomy): Bacteria > Bacillati > Bacillota > Clostridia > Eubacteriales > Clostridiaceae > Clostridium > Clostridium caccae. The sequence continues at coordinate 103,341 of NZ_OKRA01000002.1, read as the reverse complement.
CTACTAATGGTAATTTATTTTTAACTGCTGTAGCCATTTCATTGCAATTCATACCAAAGCTTCCATCTCCAGCAATATTAAATACTTTTTTATTAGGCTTACCTATTTGAGCACCTATAGCAGCTCCAAAGCCATACCCCATAGTTCCAAGTCCACCAGAACTTAAGAAACTTCTTCTATTAGTATAATTAAAATACTGAGAAGCCCACATTTGATGTTGTCCAACTTCAGTAGTAATTATAAAACTACCATCATTTAGTTTATTCAGCTTATCAAATAAAAACTTTGGTGTTAATTCCCCATTATTGCTTTCATCTATGTGCTTTTCTCCTTTAAGAGAATCTATAAAATTAATCCAATCTTTACTTTCCTTTTTTTCTACTAACGGTATTAATTTCTTTAACACATATTTCAAATCTCCAATTATTGATGAATCTACCTTTATATTTTTATTTATTTCTGCTGGATCTATGTCTATATGAATTATTTTTGCATTTTTAATATGATTTTGATCACTTATAACTCTGTCACTAAATCTTGCTCCTAATACTATTAATAAATCACATTGAGTCGCACCTATATTTGATGCTTTTGTCCCATGCATCCCAATCATCCCCGTATATAAATTATGATCAAATGGGAATTCAGAAGTACACATTAAAGAAGTAGATACAGGTGCTCCTATTTTTTCTGAAAACTTTATTAGCTCTTCTGTTGCCTCAGAAGAAACAATTCCGCCCCCAGCATATATAAATGGTTTTTTACAATTATTTATATAATTTATAGCCTCATGAAATGCACCTTCTTTTATCTTATCTATTCCCTTAGTTATTTTTTTAGGAATTAATTTTTTATATTCTGTTTTATTAGATGTTATATCTTTTGGTATATCTATTAAAACAGGACCTTTTCTACCTTCTTCAGCTATATAAAATGCTTCTCTTATTACCTCTTGAAGATCTTCTATATTTTTTACAATATAGTTATGCTTTGTAATCGGCATTGTAATTCCAGCTATATCTACTTCTTGAAAACTATCTTTACCAAGAAGTGGTTTAGCTACATTTCCTGTGATAGCTACCATCGGAATTGAATCCATATACGCTGTTGCTATTCCCGTAACCAAGTTTGTAGCTCCTGGTCCTGATGTTGCTATACATACTCCAACTTTACCAGTTGCTCTTGCATATCCATCTGCTGCATGTGCAGCTGCTTGTTCATGACAAGTTAAAACATGACGAATTTTCTCTTTATATTTATATAATTCATCATATATATTTAAAACAGCCCCTCCTGGGTATCCAAAAACTGTGTCTATACCCTCATCAACAAGAGACTTTATCAATATTTCAGCCCCCGTTAATAACATTTTATTCACCCCTTTGCTTTACTTATTGCTATTTGCTTATTGATTTAACTATGTTTTAAAAATATACATTGATACATACAATGCCACCTTGCTTATGCATGTATCAACGCTTTGTTAAAACATAGAACATTACTTTAATATTGCACCTTCACTGGCAGAGCTTACAAGCTTTGCATATCTAGATAAGTACCCCTCTTTTACTTTTGGTTCTATTGGTTTAAATTTAAGTTTTCTTCTTTGAATTTCTTCGCCACTTAATTTAACTTCTAATTTTGCATTATTTATATCTATTGAAATAATATCCCCATCTTCTATTAACCCAATCATTCCACCAGACGCTGCTTCTGGAGAAACATGACCTATAGATGCACCTCTAGTAGCTCCACTAAATCTTCCATCAGTTATAAGTGCAACAGAATCATCAAGTCTCATACCTGCAATTGCTGCTGTAGCTTGAAGCATTTCTCTCATTCCAGGTCCCCCTTTAGGTCCCTCATACCTTATTACAATTACATCACCTGGATTTATTTTTTTATTAAAAATAGCTTTATTTGCTTCCTCTTCCGAATTAAATACTCTAGCTGGTCCTTCATGAACTAACATCTCAGGTAAAACTGCTGCTCTTTTTACAACAGCACCATCTGGAGCTAAGTTTCCTCTAAGTATTGCTATTCCTCCATTTTCGCTATATGGATTATCTATTGGTCTAATAACATTGTAATCTTTAACTGTTACACCTTTAATATTTTCCCCTTGTGTTTTTCCTGTAACAGTAATACAGTCTAAATCTAAAATATCTTTCTTAGAGAGTTCATTCATGATTGCAGTAATTCCACCTGCTGCATACAAATTCTCAATATGAATATTTGAAGCTGGAGCTAACTTACAAAGATCTGGTGTCTTTGATGATAAATCATTTATTATATCTAAGTTCATATTAACCTTTGCTTCATTTGCTATTGCTGTTATATGAAGCACACTATTAGTTGAACATCCAAGTGCCATATCAGCCTTAAGTGCATTCATAATACTTCTTTCATTTATAATGTCTCTTGGTTTAATATCATTTTTCAACATATCCATAACAGCCATTCCAGCTTTTTTAGCAAGTCTTATTCTTTCAGAAAAAACTGCTGGTATAGTTCCATTCCCAGGTAACGCTATACCTAATACTTCACATAAACAATTCATAGAATTAGCTGTGAACATTCCTGAACATGAGCCACATGTCGGACATGCACACTCTTCTAAATCACATAATTCCTTTTCATCCATTGTTCCATTTTCATATGATCCAACAGCTTCAAACATTGTAGTTAAAGAAATATCTTTTCCTTTATGTTTTCCTGCAAGCATTGGCCCCCCACTTATAACAACTGATGGAACATTAACTCTTAAAGCACCCATAACCATTCCTGGCACGATTTTATCACAATTTGGAATTAAAACTAATGCATCAAAAGCATGGGCTTTAGCCATACACTCAATAGAATCTGCTATAAGCTCTCTTGTAACTAAAGAATACTTCATTCCTTCATGTCCCATTGCTATGCCATCACACACCCCAATTGTAGGTATAACAAGTGGCGTACCACCAGACATTAAAATTCCTTTTCTAACAGCTTCAGTTATCTTATCAAGATTCATATGACCTGGAATAATCTCATTTTGTGATGAAACTATTCCTATAATAGGTCTTGAAATTTCTTCATTTGTTAACCCTAAGGCTTTAAGAAGTGATCTTTGAGCTGCTTTTCCAGGACCCTTTTTTATAGCATCACTTTTCATAACTCCCTATTCCCCCTTATTTATTTTCTTACAAACTAAATCTCCCATTTTATTAGTTCCAACCTTAATTTTGCCTTCGCTCATTATATCTCCAGTTCTATGACCATCTTCTAAAACTGATAGTACTGCGCTTTCAATTAGTTTCGCTTCACTTTCTAAATTAAAACTATATCTAAGCATCATAGCAGCAGATAATATTGTTGCTAATGGATTGGCAATTCCTTTACCTGCTATATCAGGTGCACTGCCATGAATTGGTTCATACATTCCTAAAGTACCATCACCTAATGATGCTGATGGTAACATTCCAATAGAACCTGTAATCATACTAGCTTCATCAGATAAAATATCCCCAAACATATTAGAAGTTACAATTACATCAAATTGAGTTGGATCTTTTACAAGTTGCATTGATGCATTATCTATATATAAATAATTAACATTAACTTCTGGATAATCTTTTGAGATTTCCCCAATTACTTTTCTCCAAAGTCTAGAAGTTTCAAGTATATTTGCTTTATCAACACATGTTAATTTTTTATTTCTCTTCATTGCTGTTTCAAATCCAATTTTAACTATTCTATTTATTTCAACAGTGCTATATCTTTCTGTATCATAAGCCGATTCTATTCCATCTATTTCATCTCTTCCTCTTTCACCAAAATAAATACCACCCGTTAATTCTCTTACAATAGCAATATCTATTCCGTTTTTAACTATTTCATCTTTAAGTGGTGATGCATTCTTAAGAGGTTCATATAATACTGCTGGTCTTAAATTACAATAAAGATTCATTCCACTTCTTAATCCCAATAATGCTTGTTCAGGTCTAACCTTTGCATCTGGATCATCCCATCTTGGTCCACCCACAGCACCTAACAAAACAGCATCACTTGCTTTACATATATCTAGAGTTTCCTTTGGAAGAGCTTCTCCATTTTTATCAATAGAACATCCTCCAGCCATTACATATTCATATTCAAATTTATGTCCAAACTTTTCTCCTACTACATTCAATACTTTTACAGCTTCTGTTACTATATCAGGACCTATCCCATCCCCTGGTATTACTGCTACATTATATTTCATAAATAGTCCCCCTTCTTTTTAATTGATAATTTATAATAAACAATTAAAAGTATAACTATTTCAAAATTTCTTTAAGTTGTATATTATTTATTTCATCCCTATAAAATGTATCAATTATCAATTTTACTTATTGCCTTAATTTTTTATTTATTCCTTATTACTCATTAAAATTACTTATTTCTTATATACCCTATTAGTCCTTCATTATCTATAATTTTTTGCATGAATTCAGGAAATGCTTCACCTTGATATTGTTCATTTTTGCTTATATTCTTAATTATCCCTGTTGAGAAATCAACTTCAAGTTCATCTCCATGATTAATATTTTTTACTGCTTCATCACATTCTAATATGGGTAAACCTATGTTTATTGAATTTCTATAAAAAATTCTTGCAAATGTTGATGCTATAACACAGCTAATTCCCGCTGCTTTAATTGCTATAGGTGCATGCTCTCTTGAAGACCCACAACCAAAATTTTTATTAGCAACTATTATATCCCCATCCCTTACATTATTAACAAACTCTTTATCTATGTCTTCCATACAATGTGAAGCAAGTTCTTTATGATTAGATGTGTTTAAATACCTAGCTGGAATTATTACATCAGTATCAACATTATCACCATATTTAAATACTCTACCTTTTGCATTCATATAAAAATCCCCCTTTACACTAACTCTGGATCAGTTATTTTTCCTGTTAAAGCCGATGCTGCTGCTACTGCTGGACTAGCAAGATATACTTCTGATTCAATATGCCCCATTCTACCTACAAAATTTCTATTTGTTGTTGAAACACATCTTTCACCTTTTGCTAATATTCCCATATGACCACCTAAGCATGGACCACAAGTTGGAGTTGAAACTACTGTTCCTGCTTCAATTAAATCTTTAATAATGCCCTCTTCTAATGCTTGTAAATAAATCTTTTGAGTTCCCGGAATAACTATGCACCTAATTCCCTTTTTAACCTTTTTACCTTTTAAGATATCTCTTGCTATTCTCAAATCTGAAATTCTTCCATTTGTACAAGAACCAATAACTACTTGATCAATATCTATATCTCCTACATTATCAATAGTTCTTGTATTATCAGGTAAATGAGGAAATGAAACTATTGGTCTTAAGGTATTTAATTCTATCTCTATAACTTCATCATATTCTGCATCTTCATCAGCTTTATAAACTTCCCACTCTTTCTTAGTATGTTCTTTTAAATACTCAACTGTCTTATCATCTACTGGGAATATTCCATTTTTTCCACCTGCTTCAATTGCCATATTGGCCATTGTAAATCTGTCATCCATGGAAAGATAATTTAATCCATCTCCAACAAACTCCATTGATTTATATAAAGCTCCATCAACACCTATCATTCCAATTATGTGTAAAATAATATCTTTTCCACTTACCCATTTAGCTGGCTTATTTTTAAGAATAAATTTTATAGCTGACGGAACTTTGAACCAAGTTTCTCCAGTAGCCATTCCTGCTGCCATATCAGTTGAACCTATTCCTGTAGAAAATGCCCCAAGTGCTCCATATGTGCAAGTATGAGAATCAGCCCCAATAACCACATCCCCTGCAACAACTAGTCCTTTTTCAGGAAGTAAACAATGCTCTATTCCCATTTCTCCTACTTCAAAGAAATTTTCTATCCCCATCTTATTAGAAAATTCTCTAACATACTTTACTTGTTCAGCGGCTTTTATATCTTTATTCGGAGTAAAGTGATCTGGCACAATTGCAATTTGACTTTTATTAAAGACTTTATCAATATCAAATTTTTTAAATTCATTTATAGCCACTGGTGTTGTAATATCATTTCCTAAAACTAAATCAAGATTTACTTCAATTAATTGACCTGCTTTTACACTTTCTAATCCTGCATGTGCCGCTAATATTTTTTGAGTCATTGTCATCCCCATTTTTATCATCCTCCTAAAAATATGTTTTTAACTCAGTTTATCTTGTGCCCCATCATTTAGTATGGAATCAAATTTTTAATAAATTGATTAAATACAGCTTGCCCCATTTTTAATACCTAATCCTTAATGTTATTTCTTTACCTATCATATTTTTTTAATTTCAAGCAAATATTTTAACATTCATCAATTGAATTTTTAATTGTTGAAATTCCCCTTTGAAGAGCAGTTATACCTGTTCTAACCATCTCTTCTATCCCATACTCCTCCATGAGTTTTATTAATGCTGATATTTTATTCTCATCACCTGTCAGCTCTATAGTTAAAGTATTTGGTGAAACATCCACTACTTTGCATCTAAATATCTTTGCTGTTTCATTAATTGCTGCTCTTTCATCTCCGCTAGCTTTAACTTTTATAAGTACTAATTCTCTATAAACAGAATCATCAGAAGTAATATTTATTACTCTTATAACATCTTCAAGTTTATTTAATTGCTTCTTAACTTGTTCTAAAACATCATCATCTCCGCTTAAAGTAATCGTCATTCTAGATACTAAAGGATCTTCTGTTCTTCCTGCTGTTATGCTATCAATATTATATCCTCGTCTTGAAAATAACCCCGAAACCCTACTTAATACACCAGATGAATTCTTTACTAAAACGGATAATACATATTTCCTCATAAAATCATACCTCCGTAAAATTTATTTAAAACAAAAACCACTCTTAATGATACAAATCATAAAAAGTGGTTAATCTCCGCTTATATAAAATATCACTAGGTTCTAACAAACCCTTGCATATAACGGGTGCACACCGGAAATCACTTACTTAAAAATATATACTAAATACTGTTCTGTGATTCTGTTCAGGAGTGATAACTATAAAGCTAAAGTATCGATTCACACCAACCATCGATTCTCTGAAAACTTATCTTACTATATAATCGTCTCCATCTCCACATTTAATGATTAAGACATATTAACTTTTGCTTTTTTTAAAGTTTACTCTTATAAAATATCAAAGTCAACAACCTAAGATTATTTTTACAAAACTTATATATTAAGGAATACTTTTTAATATATATTTTCCAATTAGTTAATAAAATAGTCGTTTTATTGATAATATTTAATCATTTTATATATTATATTATCATAATGATTTTTATTTCATTTATTTATTAAACATAATAATACATAATTTTTTGATATTTTTATCATTAATCTGCATCTCCATAGGGTTCCATCATATCTATACTTTCAATATCAACTAATATAGTATCTAAATTATAATCATAAACATTAAAGCTTATTTCCTTTGCTAATAATTTTGATATTATTTCCTCTCTTTCATCATCAAAAACCAAATTATTTCTTATAACTTCTATGAAATTATCTATACTATAAACTTCACATCGTCCTTCAGCTACTCCTAATTGAGTACATATATTTCTTCTTGGTTCTTCTGCTCCAATTTCTGTTGCATCATTATAATCATCTTTATCAATTTTATGGTCTATAACTCTTTCATAATATATGTTTATATAAGCTTTTGCTAACTCTAAATCATCGAACCCCTTAGTATCACCATTTGGCATAACTAATAAATATTCATTATACGGAACTATATTCATAAGCTTTTCCCTCCTTAGCATGTACTTTTGTATATCACCTTATTTATACCCTAGTTTCATAGTTGCTATTCTATAAATGAAAAACTTGATTTTTATTCTTTACCCATATAAAAAATAACCATCATAAAATGATTTTTAATCACCTTATGATGGTTATTTATAAATTTATTAATTTCAAATTTACTTATATATAATAATTTTATATTTTAGACAAAATTAAATTAGCTAACCCATGAGCCATTTCATCTATTTCTACTTGGTTTTCACCTTCTAGCATAACTCTAACTAATGGTTCAGTTCCTGATGGTCTTATTAGAACTCTTCCTACACCATTTAATTTTGCTTCGATTTCTTTAATAGCTTCCACTATTTCTGTATCTTCTAAGTATATGTTCTTTTTATCATTAGGAACAGTTGCATTAACTAAAACTTGTGGTAATTCTTTCATTACAGAGCATAATTCTGATAATGTTTTTTCTTTCTTTTTAACTATTGATGCAACTTGAAGAGCTGTAACAAGCCCATCTCCAGTTGTATTATAATCTAAGAATATAACATGACCTGATTGTTCTCCACCTAGTACATAGTTGTCCTTAGTCATTTCTTCAAGAACGTATCTATCACCAACTTTTGTTTTTTCAAGCTTTATTCCGAGTCCTCTACATGCAATATCTAAACCTAAGTTACTCATAACAGTTACAACTAAAGTATCGTCCTTTAGCTTTCCTATTTCTTTTAGATAATTTGCACATAACATCAGTATGAAATCACCATTTATTAATTTACCATTCTCATCAACTGCTAAACATCTGTCAGCATCTCCATCAAATGCAAATCCTAAATCGCATCCTTTTTTAACAACATAGTCCATAAGTTCTTCTGGATGTGTTGAACCACAATTTTTATTTATATTAGTTCCATCTGGGTTATCATTAATTACAAAAACATCAGCACCTAAATCTCTAAATGCTTTTACAGCAGATTTATAAGATGCACCATTAGCGCAATCTAATGCTATTTTCATTCCTTTTAAATTATAAGGAATTGTTTGTTTTGCAAATTCTGTATAATCCTCTAATGCAGCAACTTCGATTCTTTCTCTTCCTAAGTCTATTCCTATTGGGCTTGGTACTCCTTCAAAATCACTTTCAATTACTTTTTGAATTCCATCTTCTAATTCATCTGAAAGTTTATATCCTTTATTATTAAAGAATTTTATTCCATTGTATTCTACTGGATTATGAGAAGCTGATATCATTACACCTGCATCTGCATTATATTCTCTTGTTAAATATGCAACTGCTGGTGTTGGAACTACTCCTAATATTACTGCTTCTGCTCCAACTGATAATATTCCAGCAACTAAAGCAGACTCTAACATATCTCCAGATATTCTTGTATCCTTAGCTACTAATATTTTTGGTTTATGTGCACCTTCAGTTAAAACATATGCACCAGCTCTACCTAAATTATAAGCTATTTGAGCTGTTAACTCAGTATTAGCAATTCCTCTAACTCCATCAGTTCCAAACATTCTATCCATATTTTTACCTCGCTTTTTTTATTATCTCATATATCTAATTACTATATTATTATGAAATAATCGTAAATTTGATAATTCTCTATTTATATTGATAATTTTTTTAATTCAACCTATATAATAGTATAATGTTTTTCATCAATATTGACAATATTTTAAGCATATGTTCATATCTTTAAGAGATAAATGTCATTTTATTATCTCTTAAAGATTTTTATTTTATCTATGTTAATATTTAAATTAAAATATGCTATAAGTAATTTTTAACCACTTATAGCAAAAATTTAATAATTTACTTTTCTAGTTTTTCTAATATTACTTTATATCCGTTACTACCATAATTCAAGCATCTGTTTACTCTACTTATAGTAGCTGTGCTTGCTCCTGTAACTTCAGCAATTTCAGTATAAGTTTTTTTACTTTTTAAAAGCATAGCAACATAAAATCTTTGAGCTAATGATTTTATTTCATTAATTGTAGCAACATCTTCAAAAAAGTTATAACATTCATCTATATTTTCAAGTTCTAAAATTCCCTTAAACAATAAGTCTAATTCTTCACTTTTGATTTTCGAATCTGACGAACTCATTATCTCTCACCTCTTTAATTATTCCATCTTTAAATATTATAACTTTAACTTCTTTTCTTTACAACTTTAATATATAAAAGCTTTAACTTTCTGTATTTCTCTCTTTACTAGGCTTAGTCATTTCTTTAAAACCTTTAGTTCTCATTTCATCATATATAGCTTTAGTTGGAATAAGCCATACTTCTCCTGTGCCTCTATATACATTAACAAAACCTTCACCACTTGTTATAGCACCTGTAATAGATTTAGACGATTTTTCTACTGAAAATTCAATGTTTCCAGTTCTTAAAATTGCAAAATTCCCATCTACTTTTAACGTATCATCTATTAATATACATTTAAATATCTCAGTCTCTGGAACAGGTATCTCTAATGCAACTATTCCATTACCACTTATTTTAGTTTGACATAAACCTTCATTTCCTAAAAAAGTTGAAGATATATTTCTCTGTAATGACGCCCCTACTTCTATTCCATCTTCACAAGCACAAAACAGCCCATCATCTACAATTATCTCATCATCTTCTAATTCAATTAAAGCAAAGTGTCCAAATGATGGCTCTAAAAATATTTCTCCTGAACCTTTATAAACAGGCTTGAACATTGTTTCACCAGTTAATTTGCTTGTAATAAATTTCTTACCTAAACCAAATACTCCACCTATGTCACTTTTAATATCTATATTACCTTTCATGTAACTCAAAAGACCTGATTCTAGTTTTACTGAACTTTCATCAAGTATTATTCTTATTTGCTTTAACTTTATATTACTTTCATTAATTACATTTAATCCAAAAGCTGTTTCTAAATCAGTAGCTCCATTTAAATCAGCATATTCTAAAATTTGAAATTTTGAATCATTCTCCATTTCAGTTAACATTGTTAATTTGTTAGTTATATTTAAAGAACTTCTCAAAAGCAGTTCCCCCTTTAATATTATAATAATTATTTATTAACCTTGACTTTATTATCGTTTATTATTCATTTATACTATAGCTTTGATCAATAACATTCCAAATTCAACATTTACTTTGTGACAACGCTTTTACTATTTTTCACATTATACCCCTTTGATATTACTCAGTTTCTATATTAAAAATTTTATATTTTCTTATACATTAAAAGAGGTCATATCAAAATTTCTTTTGATATGACCTCTTGGCATATATTCTAATAAATTTTAGCTTTTTCTTCTCCGTCAAGAACTCTTATAGCACCTTGTGCTAATGCTAATAATTCATCTTCTCCTGGATATACAGTTACTGGAGCTATCCACTCTACATTTGATTTTAAATCTGGAACAAGTGTTGGTGAATATGCAATTCCACCTGTTAATAATATTTGATCAACTTTTCCATTTAATGCAGCTGCCATTTCTCCAATAGTTTTTGTTATTTGATAAAGGAATGCCTTATATATCTTTTCACAGTCTTTATCTCCAGCTTCCATGTTGTCTATAACACCCTTAACGTCATTAGTATTTAAGTATCCAACAAATCCACCTTTTCCAACTACTTTAGTGTATACTTCTGATTCAGTATATTGTCCACTAAAACACATTTTAATTAAATCACCTACTGGCACTGTTCCAGCTCTTTCTGGTGAAAATGGACCATCACCATCTAAAGCATTATTTACGTCAACTACTTTTCCTTGTTTGTGAGCTCCAACTGAAACTCCTCCGCCCATATGGACAACTATTAAGTTTAAGTTTTCGTATCCTTTTCCACTATCTTTACCATATCTCTTAGCTACTGCTTTTTGATTTAAAGCATGGAATTTACTTTTTCTTGGAAGTTCTGGAACTCCTGATAATCTTGCTACATCATCTAATTCGTCAGTAACTACTGGATCTACTATAAATGATGGTATATTTAATTCGTCACCAATTGATTTTGCTATTATTCCTCCAAGATTTGAAGCATGAGGACCTTGTACTCCTACTTTTAAATCTTCTATCATTGCATCATTAACAGCGTAAGTTCCGCCTTCTACTGGTTTAAGCATTCCGCCTCTTCCAACTATTGCACTTAAAGTAGTTATATCGAAATTCTTTTCCTTAAGAATATTTAATATTACATCTTTTCTAAATTGAAATTGATCATATATAGTTTCATATCTCTTTATTTCTTCATTAGTATGTCTTAATGTTTCTTCAAATAATTCTTTTTCGTTTTCGTAAACTCCTATTTTTGTAGAAGTTGATCCTGGATTAATAATTAATAATTTATATGACATTAAATAATACCCCCAAAATAATCTTATTTAGCGTTTTCAGCAACTAATGCTGCTAAAGCTATAGAATTTACCTTTGTTTCAAATTTATCAGCTCTTGAAGTTAAGATAACTGGTGCTGATGTTCCAACTAGTAGACCACCACTCTTACTCTTTGATGTATAAGTTAAACATTTATACATTACATTACCTGTTTCTATATTAGGTAATAATATGATATCTGCTTTTCCTGCTACTGGTCCTGTAATACCTTTATGATGAGCAGCTTCTTCTGATAAAGCATTATCCAATGCTAAAGGTCCATCTATTATACAACCTTTTATTTGTCCTCTGTTATTCATAGTAGTTAATAATGATGCATCTATTGTTGCTGGCATATCTGGGTTAACAACTTCAACTGCACATACTGGAGCTACTTTTGGAACTTCTATTCCACAAGCGTGAGCTACTGTTACAGCATTGTTTACAATTTGAATTTTAGCTTTTAAATCAGGATAAGTGTTAAATGCAGCGTCTGTTAAGAATATTAATCTATCAATATCTTCAATTTCAAAAACTGCTACGTGAGACATAACTTTACCTGTTCTAAGACCAATTTCCTTGTTAAGAACACTTCTTAAGAAGGTTGCTGTGTCTACTAAACCTTTCATAACCATGTCTGCTCTTCCACTTGATACTAATTGAACAGCAAATAGTGCTGCTTTTTTAATATCTGGTTCATGAATTATTTCAAATTGAGTTAAATCCATTTTTATTTTGTCTGCTATTACTCTTATTTTTTCTTGATCCCCAACTAATATTGCATCTGCTATTCCTTTTTCTTTAGCCGCCATTACTGCTTCTAAAACTGGTTCATCTTGTGCTACTGCTACTGATAACTTTTTCTTTTTAGTTGCCTTTAATCTAGATAGTAAATCATCAAAGTTTTTACTCATTATACATGCACCTCTTATTCTAATAATAAATTATTCTGTCTATATTTAACTTTATTTTTCTTCTTACTTTTTAATTAAAATACATTTTTTACTTATTATCTTTATTGTAACAAAAAATAACTTCATATTGCCCTTTTTTAGAATATTGAGACTATTTAATTAACTTAAGAAAATTAACACATAAATTGATTTATTATCATCTCTGCTACCTTAACTCCATCAACTGCTGATGAAACTATTCCACCTGCAAATCCTGCTCCTTCTCCCACTGGATAAAGGCCTTGCACTGTTATGCTTTCAAGTGTTTTGCTCCTATGAATTTTAACCGGGGCAGATGTTCTAGTTTCTATTCCAGTTAAAACCGCATCTTCCATTCCGTATCCTTCTATTTTTTTTGAAAAATTTTGTATACCTTCTTTTATTCCTTCTACAACATAACTAGGTAAACAATTTTTTAATTCTTTAAATTCATACCCAGGTGAATAACTTGGAATAACACTTCCTAGCTTTGTACTAGGTCTATCATTCATAAAATCCCCTAATAATTGTATTGGTGCTTTATAATTTCCACCCCCTAATTTAAATGCTAAACTTTCGTAATGTCTTTGAAATTCCATTCCTCTTAAAGGTGAATCCCCTTCAAAGTCATCTGTAGAAATTGTTACAACTAATGCTGAATTAGCATTAGCTAAGTTTCTAGCATGATAACTCATCCCATTAGATACAAGTCTTCCTTCTTCTGATGCAGATGCAACAACAGTTCCCCCTGGACACATACAGAATGAATATACTCCCCTTTTTAATTTATCACTTTGATACGTTAATCTATATTCTGCTGAACCTAACCTTGGATGATTATGATATTCTCCATATTGACTAATATTTATTAGTTCTTGAGGATGTTCTATTCTAACTCCTATTGCAAAAGGCTTAGCTTCCATAGAAACCCCTCTTTTATATAGCATTTCATATGTATCTCTTGGGCTATGTCCAATTGCTAAAACTAAAGCTTCACAATCTAGTTCGCTTTCATTGACAGTTATACTTTTTAATTTATTATTTTCATATTTTATATCTTCTAATTTAGAATTAAAATGAATTTCTCCACCAAGTTCCTTAATTTGTTCTCTTATGTTTTTTACAACACCTTTTAAAATATCTGTTCCAACATGTGGTTTTCCTAAATATTTAATTTCTTCTGGAGCTCCTGCACTTACAAGTTCATCTAATATATAAGCACATTTAGGATCTTTTATTCTTGTTGTTAATTTTCCATCAGAAAATGCTCCCGCTCCCCCTTCACCAAATTGAACATTTGATTCAATATTTAACTTTCCAGTTTCCCAAAAGCTTTTAACAGCATTTGTTCTACTGTCCATATCTTCCCCTCTTTCAAATACAATTGGCTTATATCCATTCTTAGCTAAAGTTAATGCTGCAAACATTCCAGCTGGACCGAATCCAACTACAACAGGTCTATGACTTAACTTAACATTTCCTTTTTCAATTTGTAAGCAATTATCATCTTCTTGAAGTCTTACATTATTATCTTTTATTTTAGATACTATTTTCTTTTCATTATCGCACTTTATATCCACACAATAATTAAACTTTATTTCATTCTTCTTTCTTGCATCTAAGCTTTCCTTTATTATTATTAATTTTTTTATATCTTTATCAGATATCTTTAGTTTTTTACATATTTTTTTTGTTAATACTTCTTTATTATCATCTATACTTAAAGTTAAATTATTTATTCTTATACTCATATGTATTCTCCTATTTTGTTTTTAATAATTTATGTTTTATTATAAGTTTAACCGATTATAACATAAAAAATAGCCACAATTAAATAAGTTGTGGCTATTTTAATTATTTATTTTTTAAAACTATCTGAACCTCATCTACTGACAATATATTAAAATCCGTCCTATTATTAATACTGATAACAGAAGGCTTATAGGTGTACGTACCCACTTCACTTATATTTGATAAATCTACCGTTGCTTTAAGTTCTGCCTCCGTTATACTATTTATAACTGATTCTAATCCTGAGATACTTACATTAGCCGTTGATTTTGAAGAATCAATAATTAAATTAGGATTTAAGTTAGTATATTCAACTGCACATGAAATGTTTTTTGTTACCTCCTGTGCTTTTTTAACTGAAAATTTTACTTTAACGTTTTGGCTATTCTCTTGTATAGTAACTCCTTCTGGTAATTTTAGATTTGTATTTACTTCAGCATCAGCAGTAATATTGCTTATATTAATTTCTTGCGTATCTATAGAATTTATACTATTTAATATTTTATCTTCACCTATAATATGAACTGATTTCGGTTCTGCAACCATACTCTCTATAGATATACCATCATTTGAATTTCCTATAGTTTTTATATTTATAGGTACTGTTTTTCCATTATTAACTTTTATATTTAATTCAGCTTCATCAGCATTAGAAGTAATTCCTTTAACCTCTTTATTATCTTTAGTTACAAATTTAATAGGGAATTTTTTATTAATATCTTTTTCTAAATTTTCTATATTTCCTACAAGAATACCTCTATCAACTTTATTCACTTGACTTTCAGGACCAGATATAGTTGCTTTTTGTGGAGATACAGTTAAATCTTTTTTATAAATATTTTCTTTATAAGTGATATTAACTTGAGATTTTAATGAAACATCTTTTGTTATTAGTGTCTCTAATTTTATCTTTATCCCTAAAAATCCATTGTTTTTTATATTTATATTTTGAGGATAACTAACTATTTGAATAGGGATTATATTTTCTCCATTTTTTAATGCATATGAACTCATATCCGCTGTTAATTTAAAGGAATCTTTTTTTGCTTTTGTTATTTCACTTGTAGCTCCCTCTAAAGTTAGATCAACTGTAAAACTTTCCTCTCCTACTATAGCTAAATTAGACTTTGAAATACTTTCTTTATTTATAAGTTCTACTGGTACGCCCTTTAATTCATAGGTTCTTACTGGGTTTTCTACATTTGATATATATAGCCATAGACCAAAAGATAAAAGTAAACAAATAAGTTTTGCTACTAATGATTTATTTTTATTCCCCTTACCCATGATCTCACCCTCTCTTTAGCATCCTTTACATTCTTTTTATTTTTATTTCTATTTTCAATTATATTTGATAATATATTTCTCAATCTTTCTTTATCATATCCTCTACTTAATTTACCATTTATAGCTAATGAAACCACTCCAGTTTCTTCAGATACAATGATTATTAAAGCATCAGAAACTTCTGAAAGTCCTAATCCTGCTCTATGTCTAGTACCTAACTTTTTATTAATGTTATTATTATTAGTCAAAGGAAGAACACAACCTGAAGCTAATATTTTATTATTTCTAATTATTGTTGCTCCATCATGTAGTGGTGTATTCACTACAAAAATATTTTCTAAAAGATTTGAACTTACATTTGCATCTAGTATTGTGCCTGATGAAACTATTTCTGCAAGACCTGTTTTTTGTTCCATTACTATTAGTGCTCCTGTTTTAGTTTCTGATAAATTGTGTACAGCATTAACTATTTCATTTATAGCTATATTTATGCTCTCTTTGTCATTTGCATAATGTACATCTTCAAAAGCTGATCTACCTATATGCTCTAATCCTCTTCTAATCTCTGGTTGAAAAATTATAATTACAGATAATACCCCGATTGTAAGTGTCTTATTTAAAATAAAATATAACATATCTAATTTTAATAAATAACTTATTGGTATTAATACTATGATTAATGCTATCCCTTTTAATAATTGTTCTGCTCTTGTTTCTTTAATGAGCATATACCCTTTATAAAATATATAGGAAACTACCGATATATCCAGTATTGACCATAAAGATATATTACTTAAACTTTTTATTATTAGTGATATAAAATCTTGCAACACTATCACCTCCGCCTTTTGTATATATATATAAAATTATACATCAAAACCTCAATTATTATATATAGAGAGAATTACTATTTTATTAAAAATTCATTATTTTTATAATAATTTTCTAATTAACATAATATAAGTAATATTAAGTAACTAAAAATATATTATTACTTAATAAGGGGGACTCTGGTTATGATAAACTTTTCAATAGATAAAAAATTTTTTAAAATCATAAGTTTATTATGTGGTTTATTTATATTAATACTTATATTATTAACGTTATTTTTTAAAAATACTGAACTAAATAAAATAAATAAAATTTCTAAGACCATCGTAACTATAAATTCATCATTAAAATTGGATGAAAATGATGCCACACTTGATTTTAAAAATACAAAACAAATTTTAAACGAAAACTTAAATCTACTAAATTCATTAGATAATAATCTAACTAATTTAACTTTAAAAAAATCTGATTCTAATGAATTAAAAGGCAATCTTTCAAATTACTTAAAACTAAATATTAATTTATATAATTCTATTATTTCTATAATAAATAATAAAAATAATGAAAACTTTCAATCATTATATCAAGACCTAATAAAAAATGAGGAAGCTTTAACTAAAGAAACAGATAAATTATCTGAATCTGGAGTTAAAATATCTATTCCAAAAAGCTTAAATAAATTCTTTATAAGCTTAAATAGATCTTTAAATGAATCCTATAAATCAATTAGAGAGAGTGATATTATAAGTGAGCAGAAACGTGATTTTTTTGTACAAATTAACGATTTATTAAATAATTTTTCTGGCCTAAAGGATGATGTCAAACCTGCATTAGAAAAAATAAGGGAAGACAATAGAGATTTATCTATAGTAATTTATGATATTAATGAAAAACGCTCAAATTTTAATACAATAAAAGATAGTTCTATATCTATTTCTATTCCAGTTGGTGGTGAAAATTGTTATGAAGCTTTAGAGGAGATTATTGCTTCATATGATTCTTATATTAATTCTTTAGAAAAGAATATTAAAAATGAGATGAATTTACGTGATAAATCTAAATTAACTTTAAATAATATTGATGAATTATATACTGATACTTTTGATAAATATGATTACTTTTTAAGTTGTTTTGATAATTTACAAAAGGCCATATTATCATATAAACATTAATTTATGTATATAAGACTCTTTTTGGGCAATAATATTATTGGTTTGAAATATACCAGAGGAGGATTTTTAATGAAAAAAATATATAGCCTTTTCATAATTAGTTTAGTGCTATATCTTTCCGTTATTAATAACAATGTCGCTTATGCACAAGTATTAAGTGATAACTTTCATACTAATGTCATTTCTAAAGAGGAAAATAATGAAACTTATTTAAATAATATAAACCTTGCAACTCAATGCAATGCAGAACTAAATGAAAATACTACAAATAAAAATATTGACGATTCTACAATAGAAGTTTTTAGTTATGATACTCAAAAACTCTATATAACGGAAAATGATATTGAATTAATGGCTAAATTAGTTTATGCAGAAAGTATTGGTGAACCTTATGACGGAAAAGTAGCTGTAGCGTCAGTTGTCTTAAATCGTGTTATAAATCCCAGCTTTCCGAATTCAATAAAAGAAGTAATTTTTCAGAAAAATGCATTTTCATGTGTTAAAAATGGAGATATTAAAGCTACTCCAAATCAAACATGTTACAATGCAGTTTATGATGCTATAAGAGGATATGACCCTACAAATGAAGCTTTATTCTTTTATAATCCTAGTACGGCAACTTGTGCATGGATGCACCAAACACAAAAACAAGATATGAAAACAATAGGGCATCATACGTTTTTCAAAATTAAATCTTAATAAAAGTAATGACCAATCTAATAAAATTAGATTGGTCATTATTTTTAGATTTACTTTTATCTATACCTTAAATAGTATTTCTAAAAATCATAATAACATTTTATTCAAATGTACCTCTTACTATGCACTCTCCATCTTGAACCATCTTTATTCCATTGCATAAAACTATATCTATATCTAAAGAATTCTCGTCAACTATTACTAAGTCAGCATCTTTTCCCTTTTCTATTCTTCCTTTATCATATAGTTTTAATATATCTGCTACATTAGATGTTATAACTTTTATGGCAGTTTCAATTGGGATACCATATTTCTTTATGCCTTCTTTAACTTGCAAGTATAACGATTCTACGGAACAGATTCCAAGCCCTATTATTTTTTTATTTTTATCAAACTTAGGCATACTTCCATTACCATCAGAAGAAAATGTTATATTCTCTATTGGTAATCCAGCTTCAATATATTTTTTTAAGCCTTCTGAAGCTGTAAGTTCACCTTCTTCTAAAAAGTTAACGTCACTGCTCGTAGTTAAATCTATAAGGCCGCCCTCTTTTACATATCTTAAGCCTTCCATAAATAAATTAGTATTTCTATTAATATGAGTAGGTAATAATTGAGATGATGGTATGTCAGATTCGTTAATTAATTTAAATAAATAATCTAACTTTCTTTTACCTTCACCTATATGTACATTTACCACTCCAGATTTACTAGATAATATTCCTCCCAGCCTAGATTGAGCTACTAATTTAGCAAAATCCTCATAAGTTGGTTCTGAACTTCTATTATCTGATAATGCTATTTCTCCAACACCTATTATTTCTTGTATAAGCATTATGTCCCTTTCAATAAATCCAGTTAATGTTTTTACTGGTACAGCATAAGAACCTGTATAACAATATGATGAAAGTCCTTCTTCTTTTAAAGATTTAACTTTAGCTATTAAAGATTTTATACCTCTGCACTCACTATCAGTACCTATACATCCAACTACTGTTGTTATTCCACTTGATGTTAAATTGGATAATTGTAGTTCTGGTGTTCGAGTTTTATATCCACCTTCACCGCCACCACCAATAAGATGTACATGACTATCTATAAATCCTGGAAAAATAATTTTATTTTTACCATCTATCACATTAACTTCAATAAAAGTATTTGATATATCTAAATTTTCATAGATTCCTTCTATCTTTCCTCCTGCTATTACAATGTCTTTTATACCTATGTATTCCGGGGAATATACTTTAATATCTTTAATTATTGAGATCATTGTTATCACATCCTATGTTAAATTTACTTTTTCTTATGGCTTAAATTAACTATTTAATATTTGGTTAATTGTCTCATTAAAATAAATAGATTCTGAAAATTCATCTCTTAGTTTATCAGCATAATAAATACTTTTTTCTCTATCTGTGTTATTAAGTATTAATGAAAGATTATATAATGTATTATCAGCATATGAACCCTTAGGATATTCCTCATAATATAATTCATATAATTTTATTGCTTCATCAGAATTATTTAATTGTTCCAATGTTACAGCTTTATAAAACATAATATGTTCATTTAAATAACTACCATCACAGTAATCATATGCTTTACTAAATTCTACATTAGCTTTTTCATAATTTTGTATATTAAACTCTTCCATACCTTTTTCATAGAATACTTCTATTCCTGAAGTCTTTAATAAATTTACACATCTCCTGTATAATCCTTTATACTCATCTGAAACATCAAGTTCATTCACATTTTGTAAATCATAATAAATGTTATCAACATCTCCATTTTCAAAATGTTCATTTAATTTATTTACATCTAACAGAACTTTTTTGGCCTGTTCATTAGTAGTTACATCTGGTGTTTTGGGCTCACTTTCTTTTTTATCTTCAGTAACTACATCTTCTGAATTACTCGCATCTTCTTCTACTTTATTGATTGATTCCATTGACAAATTATTATCCTTATTAATACCCTTAAAATTGTCTTTAAATATATAGACAGTTCCACATATAAATATTACTCCAACCAAAGCCACCATTGATTTAACAAAGTTATTAGATTCCTTTTTATACGCCTTTAAATCTATAAGTTGGCTTTTAATTTGATTAGCTACTTTATAGTTTTTATCTATAACTAAAACTTTATTCATATAATCTATGCATTTATTTATCTCACCTTTTTTTTGATAACATAATGCTAAAGCTGTATCCACTTTTATACAGTTAAAATCACTTTCTTTGCACTTCTTAAATATTTTTATTGCTTCATCTATCTTTAATTCCTTTAACTTCCTTTCGCCTAGTTCATATAATTCTACTCTAACTTCATCTTCTTTTGCACTATGTATATAATTTTGAGCTATTCCATCATTATTAAAATCCTTATTAATTTTCCATACTGTAATAGCTTCATCTAATTTACCTTGTTGATATAATATAAGTCCTTTTAAATTTAATATAGAAGGATTCTTTAAACTATATGATAAGCTTTCTTCACATGATTTTAGGGACTTAGATAAGTCTCCATTTTGATAATATTTTATAGCTTTATCATAAAATCTTTTATTTTTTTTCTTCATGTTATTCCCCTTTATTGTATATATCTACAAATTTATGGATTTTTAATTATCTTAAGTATAACATAACAATAAGATAGTATTCATTAACAAAAACTCATAAATTGGACTATAGAACAAATATTTCAAACTACCAACATTTAATTTTACTGTAATTTCCTAAAGAATTAAAAACTCCAAAATACAATTCCTAATACAGCAGATATAAGCACACATATTATTGGATGTACCTTATGAGATAACAATAATCCACCAATTATCAACGTAACAATTATTGATTTTATATCTAAATAAGATTCTTTAGCTAAATCAAAAAAGGCTTGAAGTATAAGTGCTATTAATATTGGTCTCATACCCAATAATGCACTTTTTACTAAATTAGAGTCTTTAAACTTTTCTAATGTTTTTGAGCATATAGTGACTAATATAAATGATGTTGTTATTATACCTATAGTTGCTGCTAAACTCCCTAAAATTCCAGATACTTTAAATCCAACAAAGGTTGCAGAATTAATAGAAACTGGTCCTGGAGTCATTTGAGATATTCCTATAATATCCATAAATTCATTTACTGTAAGCCATGAATTGTTAGTTATTATCTCCTTTTGAATGAAAGGAATCATTGCATATCCTCCGCCAAAACTGAATGCTCCAATCTTAAAAAAAGCTATAAATAATTTTAATAATATCATCCTTTATACCTTCTCTCTTAAAAATATCATTCCATATATTGCTGATACTAAAATAACAATTACAGGATGAATATTAAATACAATTAATGCTACAAGCGCAACTACTATCATTATTAATGTTCTTAAATTCTTTTTAACACCTTTTGACAAACTTATTACACCAAACAAAACTAACATAGGAACAGCTGCATTTATTCCCTTAAATGCTAAATTTACAAAATAATTATCTCTAAACTGCATAAAAAAGGTAGCAATTAAAATTATTATAAAAAATGATGGTAATGTAACTGCTAGTATAGCTATTACCTCCCCAAGTATGCCCCCTATTTTTTGTCCTATAAATGCAGAACAGTTAATAGCTAATGCACCGGGTAAACTTTGAGATACTATCAAAAAATCCATAAATTCTTCTTTAGTAAGCCACTTCTTTTTATTAACAACTTCTTCCTCTATCAAAGGAATCATTGCATATCCTCCACCAAATGTAAAAGCTCCAATTTTAAAAAAAGATATAAACATCTCTAAAATTTTATTCATATATATGCCTCCCCTTATAAATTTTACTACTAGTTATTTTATCACTAAATAAACTATATTATTAATTTAAAAATATATATTTTTTAAATTCTATAATGGAATTTTTTCGTCAATTCTCAATTAAATTTATTTCTAACTCTAAATTCTAAGAGCTTTTTAATCTTAAAAAATTCTATAATTTTCTATAAAACAAAAAGGCAGAGTAAAACTCCACCTTTCTCATATATAATATATTAAAATATTATTCTTGTTCTAATATTATTTTCTTAGCATTTAATATTGATGTAGCACTCATTGAGAACTCATCTAATCCATATTCAACTAATGTTGGAATAGCTGCTTCATCTCCAGCCATTTCTCCACACATTCCAACCCATTTTCCATGTTTATGTGCACCATCTATAGTCATCTTTATTAATCTAAGTACAGCTGGATGCATTGGATTGTAAAGGTATGAAACCTTTTCGCTCATTCTATCAGCGGCTAATGTATATTGAATTAAATCGTTTGTTCCTATTGAGAAGAAATCAACATGTTTAGCTAATTCATCAGCATAAACTGCTGCTGCAGGGATTTCAACCATTATACCCCATTGAATTACTTCTGAATATTCTTTTCCTTCTGCTTTTAATTCAGCTTTACATTCTTCAACTACTTCTTTAGCTTGTAAGAATTCTTCTAAACCTGAAATCATAGGGAACATAACACAAAGGTTACCATATATAGAAGCTCTTAATAATGCTCTTAATTGAACCTTAAAGATTTCTTTTCTATCTAAACAAAGTCTTATTGCTCTGTATCCTAAGAATGGATTCATTTCTTCTGGTAATGGTAAATATGGAAGAGTCTTATCTCCACCAATATCAAGAGTTCTTATAACAACTTGCTTACCTTCCATCTTTTCAAGAGCGAATTTGTAGCTTTCAAATTGTTCATCTTCTGTTGGAGCGCTATCTCTATCCATGTATAAGAATTCAGTTCTGAATAATCCTACACCATCTCCACCATTTGCTACAACACTAAGTACATCTTCTGGTTTACCTATGTTTCCACAAACTTCTATTCTTCTACCAGACTTAGTAGTTGTCTTTACATCTATTAATTTTTTTAATTCTTCTTGTTCTGCTTTAAATTTTTCTTGTTTAGCTCTATATTCTGTTAAAACTTCTTCTGAAGGGTTAATAATTATGTCTCCAGTTAATCCATCAACTATAATCATATCTCCATTTTTAACACTACTTGTAATATCACCTAAACCAAGTACAGCTGGTATTTCTAATGTTCTAGCCATAATAGCTGCATGTGAAGTTCTTCCACCTATATTAGTAATAAATCCTACTACTTTGCTTCTATCTAATTGAGCAGTATCAGATGGTGTTAAATCATGAGCAACGATTACAGTATTGTTTTCAGTGATTGCAAAAGCATCTCCGCCTTTACCTGCAAAATTAGATATTATTCTTTTAGATACATCTTTTATATCTGCAGCTCTTTCTCTCATGTAGTCATTATCCATAGATTCAAATATAGTTACAAAGCTATTTGTAACATTTTCTATAGCTTTTAATCCATTTATACTGTTTGTTTCTATTTCACTCATCATTGCTCCAGTAAATTCTGGATCATCTAATAATGTAATATGAGCTTCGAAAACAGCAGCCTTTTCTGCTCCCATTTCTTTTTCAGCTTTATCTTTAATAGCTTGTAATTGTGATTTAGAACTATCTAATGCTTTTTGTAATTTTTCTTTTTCACTCACTATATCACTAACTGACGCATCAGTTATAACTATTTCTTCATTTTCAGTTAAAAACACTTTTCCTATTGCATATCCTTTAGATGCAGCAATACCTCTTCTCATCTCTAAAACTCCTCCTCGATATTTAAAATTGTTGTTTTATAACTTAATCTACCGTTGTTAATCTATTATGTTATTTTAGGATAACTTCTAGATTTAAAATTCTAACTTTAGTTATTATAACATAAGTTTTAAAATATTTAATAGCATATTGCTAACTTTCTAAAAAAATATTTCAAAAATTCACAAAATTTCTTATAAATCATCAATTAAAGTGGAAACTTTTGCATAAGCTGTCGATTTAGCTTCGAAAAAATCAGTTTTTACAGAATTAGAATTAGCCACAACATCAACCCATGTAGCTGGATTTTCCTCATCCCCTGAAAACAGTGGTTCTAAGCCTATTTCTTTAAGTCTTTTATTTCCTAAATATTTTATATAATCTTCAATTAATTTTTTATTTATTCCTTGAATTTTATCTCCTATTACATAATGTCCCCATAGTATTTCATTCTCAACACCTATATGCATCATTTCTCTAAGTTCATTTTTTAAATCAGTTGTAAAACTTTCTGGATTTTCACTTTGTAATTCTTTTATTATATTTCTAAATAACCATAAATGAGTATTTTCATCTCTATTTATGTATCTAATTTCTTGAGCTGAACCAGGCATCTTTCCATTTCTCTCTAAATTATAAAAGAACATAAATCCCGAATAAAAGTAAATACCCTCTAATATATAATTAGCCATTAACGTTTTTATTAAGTTATATTCATTAGGATTATTTATAAACTCATTATATAAATCGCCTATAAACTTGTTTCTCTTTAGTAAAATTTCATCATCTTTCCACTGATACAGTATTTCATTTCTCTCTTCTGGTGAGCATATACTATCAAGCATATAGCTGTAACTCTGAGAATGAACGGCTTCTTGGAAACTTTGAATAGTTAAACATAAATTTATTTCACTTGCAGTAATATAACTATTTATATTACTTAAATTAGCTGTTTGTATAGAATCTAAAAATATTAAAAATGACAATATTTTATCATAAGCTGTTCTTTCATCTGGTAAAAGTTTTTTATAATCTTTTAAATCTTGTGCTAAATTTATTTCCTCTGGTATCCAAAAATTATTCATTCCTTGTCTATACCAGTCAGATGCCCAAGTATATTTCATATTATTAAAATCATTTAAGTTAGTTGTGTTTCCATTTATCACTCTCTTTAATCTAGGATCTCTGTCTCCAAATTCATTAAAAAGTGGTTTTTTCTTTACTTCCATAATTATTTCTCCCGTTTTCTTAAATATAAATGAAATGGCTGCGCCATACTTTTTAGTTGATAGTGAATATATGAGAATTGAGAGTTTTGGTTGAAAGTTTTTTTGACTTTCTAAAAATGTATATTTTAAAATTCCACTAAGAAACGTATTCCTTTACTATCAATTATCCACTCTTAATTCTCAACTAATATTTAATTACAAATCTAATTTTTATCAATTTTTCAAACTCACTTCATCCCCTGAGTAAGTTCCAGTTGCCAAATATAGAATTGGGCCACTTACTTTTGAACTCTCACTTATGCCGAACAGCTTTCACATTCTGTTACTTCTAGTGATTTTGATCTTACGTAATATATAGATTTCACTCCACATTTACATGCTTTTATATATAAATTCATTATTTGTCTCATTGTATACTGAGTTGTTATATATAAGTTAAATGATTGACCTTGATCAATATGCCTTTGTCTAATACCATTCATTTCTACGCACCAGCCTTGTTCCAAATTATAGGCTGTATTATAATACCAATAATTATCTTCTGATAAATTTGGTGCAGTTTTAGGAATTATACTTCCTTTCTTTTCTTCTAAATAAAATCTAGCCATTATAGGATCAATTCCCTCAGAAGTTCCTGCAATAGTAGCTGTTGATCCATTTGGTGCTACGGCAATTAAGTAACCATTTCTCATTCCAAATGATTTAACCTCTTGCTTTAAATCAATCCATTTTTCATCATTATAATCTCTTAATTCAAAATAATTCCCATTATCCCAATCTGATCCTTCAAAAAGCTCATATTTTCCTTTTTCTTTAGATAAATTCATACTAGCTTTTATTGAATAATAATTTATTTTTTCATACACTTTATCAACAAATGTTCTATGCTTTTCTTCTGTCCAATGTATTTTATTATTAGCTAGCATATGATGATATCCGCTAGTTCCAAGTCCAATTCCTCTATATCTTTTATTAGTTATTTCAGCAAATGGAACTGAATAATAATTTAAATCAATGACATTATCCATAGCTCTTATTTGTGTTTCCACAACACATTCTAATTCCTCATCATTAAGAACATCTATATTTCCAAGTACTAGAGATGAAAGATTACATACAACAAAATCTCCAGCTTCTATATTTTGTACTACATTATATTTATCATTTTCCTTAATAATAGTATCTCCATTAACTTTCATAGCACTCATGTTTTGCATAATTTCTGTACATAAATTCGAAGAATATATCATACCTTTATGCTTATTAGGATTCATCTTATTTGCATTATCTCTAAAGAATGCAAAAGGCGCTCCTGTTTCTGCTGCACTTTTAATTATTAATCTTACTAAATCTTTAATTTTAATACTTCTTTTTTCAATTCTATCATCTTCAACACATTCAAAATATTTAGTCTCCCATTCTTCACCATAGAAATCTTCAAGAGAATATCCTTTTGCGTTTTTTATCTCATGTGGACACATCATGTACCAATCATTATCTACATTTTCTTCTGCAAGTTTCCAGAATAAATCTGGATAACAAACTCCTGGGAATACATCATGTGCTTTTTTTCTGTCATCTCCATTATTAGTTCTAATTTGTAAAAATTCAGGTATATCTTTATGCCAAGCATCAAGCCAAATTGCAACTGATCCATTTCTAACACCTAATTGATCTACTGCGATTGCTGTATCATTAAATAATTTTACCCAAGGAATTACTCCCCCTGATGCTCCTTTAAAACCTCTAATAGGTGAACCTAATGATCTAATTTTACCTATATATATTCCCATTCCACCGCCAAATTTAGATACTTTAGCAAAGTTATCTAATGACTTATATATTCCCTCTAAACTATCATCAACAGTATCAACAAAACAAGAACTTAATTGATAAAAAGGCTTTCTTGCATTTGACATAGTAGGAGTTGCCATTGTTGCTTTAAGCTCACTTAAAACATTATAAAATCTCTTTGCCCAATATACTCTTTTTTCTTTAACTTCTGGAATAGCAAGATGCATAGCAATCCCCATAAACATTTGTTGAGGAAGTTCTATAACACTTCTATTAAAATCCTGAACTAAATATCTTTTAGTTACAAGATCTATTCCACTATAGTTAAAAAGAAAATCTCTTTCTGGTTTAATTTCTTTTTCTAATTCTAATATATCTTCTTTAGAATAATTTTCTAGAATATACTCTCCATAAAAATTTTTTTCTGTTAGTTCTTTAATAAATTCATAATAGTTATCATATAAATTTTTCTTAACATCTAAATTTCTATTTTTTCTTACTTTGTCGTAAAGTTCATATATATATACTGTTGATGCTGCATACTGCCAATTAGGTTCCATATCACTTGTTAAGTCTAAAGAAACCTGAATTAAAGATTTTCTAATATCATTAATATCCATTGCATCTCTTATTATGTGTTCTAACGCTTTCAATAGTTTTTCTTCTGTATACGTACCGTCATTATCTTTAATTCCTTCTATTGCTAAATTACAAAGTTTCCTTAACATCAATATTTTCGCTCCCCTACTATATATAGTGTATATTTATTTATTAACTAAATCCAATATACAATATATCGTTTTTTCAATGTTTATAGTATAATTCCAAACATGATAATTGTAAAATGCCAAAAATCATATTTATTTATAAAAAAAGTGGTTAATCTCTAATTTACTATGAATTAACCACTTAATCAATAAATTTTATTTATTAACAATCTTTATTATTCAAAGGTAATATTATGTATATTTTAAACATATCACCTTCTCTTTCTATTTTAGTTTTACCACCATGTAATTCAACTATACTTTTTGTGATTGCAAGACCTAATCCTGAACCTTCAACACTTGAATTTCTAGATTTATCTGCTCTTGCGAATCTCTCAAATATCTCTTCTTCATCAAAGTCCATTTCGTAATTCGCTATATTTTTAACTATAATTTCAACACGCTCATCATACTTTTCTATTTCTATATAAACCCTAGTATTATCTAATGAGTATTTTAAAGCATTAATTATTATATTTTCCAATGCTCTAGAAATCAATTTTCCATCTAACTCCATAAACATATCATCTTCATTACTAATAACCTTAAAGTTTATATTCTTATATTCATAAAGAAAACTATATTCTCCTATGCCTTGATGTATCAATGAAAGTATATCTAATTTATCTTTATTTAATATTATTTTCCCACTATTTATTTTTGACATTTCAAATAAATCATCAATTAATGATTTTAGTTTTAATGATTTTGAATCAAGTATAGCTAAATAATCTTTTCTTTCGTCATCAGTTATATCATTATTTTTTAATATATTTACATAATTTATTATTGAAGTTAATGGAGTTTTCAAATCATGTGATACATTTGATATAAGCTCTGTCTTCAATTTTTCATCCTTAACTCTTTCGTATAATGAATTTTTATATCCTTCTTTTATTAAATTAATATTATTAATTAATTCTCTAATAGTAATTGAACCAAAGGCAGGTATATCTTCATCTAAATTTCCTTCATTTAGCTTCTCAAGACCTTCATTTATTATTGCAATATCCAATGTTTTTTTTACATTAAATATTACCGTTAAAACTAGTCCTGTTATTATTAAAATAGTTCCTTTAAATGGATATGTTTGAAAGAATCGTACAAACATATTATTTTCATATCCACCAGTGGCTAAGAAATAAAGATAAGTAATTAATATTATTATTATTATTCCCAATGATAGTAATAATGTTTTACTTGTTTCTTTATATTTAAATCCATTTCTAATAACAAACATTATGCTGTTTAATATATCTGATTTTATTTTCTCTTCCTTGTTTCCTCTTCTGGCTATTATTAATACTGTTTTAATAATTAAAAATACATAAACTAATAATAAAAGAGATAGACTAATTATTTCTTTTCTTATATTCATTAATTCTTGTTTATAGGTATCTGTGGATGTGTAATAAACTTCTTCAAAATTTTTGATTGTATCATCTAAGTAATTTACTAATCCTTTACTTACCAAATAATTATACTCTTTTTCATTATCAAATTTGATGCTTACTACACCTTGTTTCTTAAATCTATTGTTTAATAAATCATCTATTTGATTTTCCTTTATGTATTTAATAGATGAATCTAAGAATGGATCATTTGTATATAATTCTTTAGTATGCTTATTTCTAATTATAAAATAAACATTATCTTTTAATTTAAAATCACTAGTATATTCTTCTACATCATTATTGAAATATTTCATTAACTGCCCTATTTTTTCTTTGATTTCATTACTTCCAGTTAATAGGTCATACAATCCATCTGTAGTTTCATATATTATTTGTGAAAATCCTTTACTATCTTCATAAAGCTTTTTTGTTTCATATTCCTTTTCATTAAATGCAGATTTAATTAAGCTTATATTATTATTTTGCTTCAGAAAATCTTTATATTCAAAAACTGATGAAAACAACATTCCTGTTATTAATACCATTAATAGTATATCTATTAGATATATTCCCTTTAAATAGCTTTTTAAGTTAGCTTTAAATTTCCTTTTCAATCTTATATCCAATGCCCCACACCACCTTAATATATTCAGGCTCTTTTGTGTTTATTTCTATTTTCTCTCTTATCCTTCTTATATGAACAGTAACTGTATTTTCACTTTTATAAAATGGTTCATCCCATACCTTTTCATATATCTCTTTTATAGAAAATACTTTACCTAAATTTGAAGCTAATAAATGCAATATTTTATATTCTGTAGCCGTTACTTTAATTTCTTCACCTCGTACAATAATACTCTTAGATACAGTATCTATAACTAAATCTTTCACCGTTAATACTTGCTCTTCATCTTCTATGTTTAATGGTTTATCATATCTTCTTAATTGAGACTTTACTCTAGCAACTAATTCTAGGTGATTAAATGGTTTTATTATATAATCATCAGCTCCAACATTTAAACCAAGAATTTTATCTGAATCTTCACCTTTTGCTGACAACATAATTATTGGTAAATTTTCTGTTTCTCTAATTTTTAAACATGTTCTTATTCCATCAAGTTTAGGCATCATTACATCTAATACAATAACATGTATTTTTTCATTATTAAGAATTTCTAATGCTTCTAATCCATCTGCAGCTTTAAAAACTTTTAGATTCTCTCCTCTTAAATATATTTCAATGGCATCTCTTATTTCCTTTTCATCATCTACAACCAATACGTTATACATAATTTATCAACTCCCAATATTAATATTATTTGCACTATAAAATTAAAAACTCTGCTTATATAGCATAAACTGAGTTTACTAATTATTAATTAAGTCTTTGAATTCCTTAGAATCTCTTACTGGATTAAAATCTGCTTCATCCCTCGCTTCTTTTTTTACAACTTCATCTATTTCTATTGCTTTACTTAAATATTTTACAGTATTTTGAACATCTCCTCTTCTTCCATATATAGATGCTATACCATAATAAGTCCATATGTAATTTTCTATCTCTAAATTTTTATTATACCACAATAATGCTTCATCTAATTTTCCATACAGTTCATAAGTTAATGCCTTATTAAAAACTGCATACCCATATTGTGGTTCAATTTCTAAAGCTTTATCAATATCTTTCATACCTGCTTCGAAACTTTCATTATAGGATTTAGCTATTCCTCTTATATTATATCCCTTTGCATTGTTTGGAAATTCACTTATTATTTCATTTGATTTTTCAATAGATTTGTCGTATTCTCCTGAAAAAAATAAAGTATACGCTTCATTACATAATTTATATTCTTTTTCATTTTCTATTTTATTATTTTCATCTTTCTTAATTTCTTTATTTAAATTTACATTATTTCCATCAATAAATTCTGCATTTTTTATGTTTTCCTTATTAGTAATATCATTTTTCTTCCTGTTGTTAATTCCTTCAAATACTAATATTAATAAAGTTATTGCTAATAATATTATTAGTATTTTTAATTTAAGCTTCTTACTTCCTGGTAATTTTATTTCTATCATCTCTTTTTCTCCTAACCATCTTTTAAATGAATATTTCTATTTTAGTATAATCCTAATATTACATTATATTAAAACGTAAATATCGATTTAAAACAAATCAATTTATAAAAACATTATCTATTATAATATATATGTTTTCAATTATTACTAAGCATTATTGTTAAAAATATGTTATCTTATATAAATAACTTGATTTTATTATAATAAAGTGTATTAATATTTATTGGACTTAATTTATATATTTAAAAGGAGTAATTTTGATGAGTAAAATTAGCAAATATAAAAATCTAATCATTGATACTTTAATTATTTTTTCAGGATGTTTTATAGCCTCTTTAGGCATAAATTTATTCCTATCTCATGCTAAACTATTAAGTGGAGGGGCTACAGGACTTGCTCTTATAGTAGAATATACAATGGGATTGCCATCAGGTATTGTTGTCTTTGTTATAAACATTCCACTTTTATTACTAAGTTATAAAAAGTTAGATAGAAATTTCACTATCTACACAACAATAGGAATGATTTCTCTATCGTTATCATTAATGTTAACAAGACCATTTACAAATATTATTTATGTAAATGATATTCTTCTTTATTGTATCTATGGTGGTGTTTTATGTGGAATAGGATATGGATTAGTATTTCTAAGACATGGTTCTACAGGTGGAACTGATGTAATAACTATGCTTATAAGAAAAAAATACTCTAATTTCAATATTGGTAGTTTGGGGTTTGCATTAAACTGTATTATCATTATAATTGGAGCAATAATATTTGGATTACCTCAAGCACTTTATACACTTATATCATTATTTACTCAAAGTATTGTGTTAGATAAAATGTTAAAAGGATTTAGCAGTAAAAAGTTACTTCTTATTTTAACTGAAAAAGAACAAGAAGTTATAAACTACGTTATAAGTGATTTGCATAGAGGAATAACCTCTTTATTTGCTGAAGGAGAATACACTCACAATAAAAAGAAAATGCTTTACTGCATAGTTACAACTCGACAAATGCTTGATTTAAAGACCTCTATTCATTACATAGATCCAACAGCCTTTATTACTATAGTAGATATATCTGAAGTTAAAGGTAGAGGATTTAAAAATTTATAATATAAAATAGACAAGATACTTAATTTTAGTTAATCCTGTCTATTGTTTTTTATTTTAAGCTGTGTTTTAAATATATGTTGATATATTCATAAGTAAGGTGGACAAGATTTTAAAAGTTCAATTAAAAATTCACTTCTCCTATTTCTTATATCAACATTATCTTAAAACAAATCCTTACTTTAAAGTATCTAAATAATCTTTCTGACCAATTTCATAAAGATTATTTCCTGCAGAGTCAATAATCACAACTAATGGCATATCTTTAACTTCCATTTTTCTTATTGCTTCAGCACCTAAATCTTCATACGCAATTATTTCTGATTTAACTATGCTTTTAGCTATTAATGCAGCGGCTCCTCCAATAGCACCAAAATATATAGCCTTATTTTTTCTAATAGATTTTATAACTTCTTCATTTCTTGCACCTTTCCCTATCATACCTTTTAATCCTAAGTCTAACAGCCTTGGTGCATATGAATCCATCCTATAACTAGTTGTAGGCCCTGCTGATCCTATAACACTTCCTGGTTTCGCTGGTGATGGTCCAACATAATATATTATTTCATTATCTATACTTAAAGGTAATTTTTCATCTTTATCTAATAATTCAATTAATCTTTTATGAGCAGCATCTCTAGCTGAATAAATTATTCCACTCAACAAAACAGTATCCCCTGCTTTTAATTTTAAGATTTTTTCTGATGTAAGAGGTGTATGTAATTTCATTTCCATATTTTTTCTCCCCCAATTATATATATTAAAAATAATCCTATGTTTTAAAATAGTATTAATATTACAATATAAACTACGTTCTTAACTTCAAATTGAGTGTTTACAACTAAAAGTTAGTACTAGAAGTTATAATTACTAAGAATACTAGATTTGTGATAACGCTAATAAGCAGAATTCTAAAATTAAACACTTCTATATCTAAAACTAATTGGATTTCTTGCAAAATTAAATCTACTTATTTCTATATTTTAATATTTATATTATTATTTCTTTATGCCTTGTTGCATGACAATTTATATTCACTGCAACCGGAAGTCCTGCAATATGAGTTGGGTATGTTTCTATATTTAATCCAAGTGCGGTGGTTCTTCCCCCAAATCCTTGTGGTCCTATTCCTAACTCATTTATTTTTTCTAATAGTTCTATTTCTAAATCCTTATAATATTCATCATCGTTTCTTATATTTATAGGTCTTAATAACGCTTTTTTAGCTAGATAAGCTGATTTATCAAATGTTCCACCTATTCCAACACCAATTACCATTGGAGGACATGGATTAGGTCCTGCTTGTCTAACAACTTCTAATATAAACTCTTTAACACCCTCTACTCCATCTGATGGTTTTAACATAGTTATTTTGCTCATATTCTCAGATCCAAATCCTTTGGGTGCAACCGTTATCTTTATTTTATCTCCAGGCACTATATCATAATAAATTACAGCTGGAGTATTATCATTTGTATTAATTCTCTTTAAAGGATTCTCTACTACTGATTTTCTTAAAAATCCTTC
Organism: Clostridium cagae; assembly: GCF_900290265.1. Classification (NCBI taxonomy): domain Bacteria; kingdom Bacillati; phylum Bacillota; class Clostridia; order Eubacteriales; family Clostridiaceae; genus Clostridium; species Clostridium caccae. The sequence goes on along the minus strand of NZ_OKRA01000002.1, from coordinate 68,858 downwards.
TTCATAGCCCATTCTTACCCCTTCATTAATAGCTTCACTTAAATTACCTCCAATTAAATGGACATCTTGACCCAATTCTACAAAAACACATGCCATTCCAGTATCTTGACAAATAGGTACATGCTCTTTATCTGCTATTTCTGAATTTATAATTATCTTATCTAAAATATCTTCTGCTAAATTCCACGTTTCTTTATCTCTAGAATCTTCTAATGCTTGTCTTATATCTTCACCTAGAAAATAATTTGCTTTAATAGACAGTTCTTTCACTGCATCTATAATGCAATCTACATTAACTTCTCTCATAATCACAACTCCTATAAATCTTTTATTAATTATAAGTTTAATTTTATTTTTATTTATTTACAAGAATAAAAATCTCATATTTCTAAATTTACATTACTATAATTAAACATAATACTTTATTAAGGAGTTATAAAATGAATAATATTAATTTAAATAAAATAATTAGAAATATTGTTTATATTCTAACTATATTTTTAATTGTCCTTATTTTATACAATTGTATTTTATTATTAAATAGTGGTCCTTTTGATAAAACTTCTTATAAAAATAGTCTTCGTGTTGAAAAAATAGTAACAGATGATATCTATGATGTTTTTAACATAAATTCATCATATAAAATAAAATTTAAAGAGAATGATATAAACAAAATACCTTCAATATCAAAAGCTGAAATATTAATGGTAATTTATGATCCAATAACTCATGAATCTAATTACTCTGCTATATTTTTTAATAATGATTTTATAAAAGATTCTTCTATGGAAATTATATCGTATATTAATGAAAATGATTTTCCCAACATAACTTTTTTAGAATATGAAAATTTAAAGAATGAATTTAATAATAATTACATTGATACTATATCCCTAGTAGATATTAACTTTAGTTTCTCAAACTTTCTTTATTACAATAATGAATATCATCATTTTAATAATGGAGTTCAAAATATTGATTCATCTACAAAACTTCCCATGACATATAAAAATATTGTAATAGATGCTAGCTCGCAAAAAGAAAATACTCTATACGTATATTCAGGAGGTTTATTTAAAGAATTTCAAAAAGATTCTTCTATATATTTAACAAAAGGAAAAACTTTTTGGATGACTTTAAACACCGACTCTAAAATAACCTACAATTTTTCTGATGTAGAGAGTAAACTTAAAAAACAAGATAAATAATATTTTAACAGCTATTCCTAAACTATAATTCATTAAAGGTTATAACTATTCTAGTATTACCTTATTTATAGACATAATTTATGCTAACGCTAATGTACTTGACATTCTACTTGTAATAATTACTAAATTTAATTTTAAAAAGTAAAAAGATTTAATTTAAAAATAAAATATCTCAAAATGACTATCTTATCATTTTGAGATATTTAGCTTATTTATTAGTATTTTCAAAATAAGAATTAACTGCATCCGAAATACTCTTAGCTATTTTTTCTTGATGCTCATCACTTTTTAGATTTTCTTCCTCTTTATTATTAGATAAAAAGCCACATTCCACTAATACACATGCTCCATCATAACCATCTCTTAATATCCTATATTGATCTTTTGCAGCCTTAGCAACTCTCTTATTTCCGTCATCTATATCAGATTTTAATGAATTTTGTATATTATCAGCTAAAAGTTTGCTTTTTTCATTATTTGAATACCATACTTGTGCTCCAAAGCATTTAGGTTGTGGAAACATATTTTGATGAATAGATATAAATACTTCACAATTTTTATCTTTTTTCATATTACATCTTGCATTTAAATCATTTACCTTTTTCTTATCTAATTCAGAATCATCTTCTCTTGTTAAATAAACATTATATCCTAATTCCTCTAATTGATCCTTTAATTTTAAACTTATAGATAAGTTTATATCTTTTTCAACAGTGCCCTTTTTAGATTTTGCTCCACCATCTATACCTCCATGCCCTGGATCTATTACAATTACATGTTTTGATTTATTCTCTTCAGCTAACACTCTTGTTGGTATTCCAAGTATAAGGAATATTATACAAAATATCGATAACACTCTTTTCATATTCATAGATGATACCTCCCATTAAATAAAAACTCTTATACAAAGTATTATTTGTTACATGAATTTTATTTATTCAAATAATATATAAAATTCATACCCTAATATTTATCTTTTAATATCTTTATCTTGGTATATGTTTAATATAGCTTTATATATGAATACTTAATTTTTCATTATAATTAAACTTTGAAAATTCTTAACTAATATTCCTAAATTCAATTACTTACTTCATTTTACTTATATCAATATTCTTCTAAAACATAAAATAAAAAAACACATCAAATAATATTTAAAGTTATTATTTGATGTGTTATAAAATTATTTATAGTTTTCTATTACACTTTCAGCAATATTAGTTGAATGATCTCCTATACGCTCAAAATTATTAACTAAGTCTAAGAAAATAGCTCCTGCATAAGCATTACATTTTTCCTCATAAAGTCTCTTTATGTGTTTATCTCTATAAGTTTTTTGATAAGTATCTATTTTTCTTTCAACTTCAATAATAGTTTTTGCTTTTTCGAAATCTCTTGTTGCATATGAATCAATTGCAATTTCTAAAGCTTCAACTGTAGTATTATATATATCATATAATTCGCCCATAGCTTCTTCACTATACTTAAGTTTTTTATGTATTTTTTGATTAGCTAATTCTGCAATATTTCTAGCATGATCACCTATTCTCTCTATGTCTATAATCACATGAAATGTAGATGCTACTATGCCTTTTTCTTTATCTGATAAATCACATTTAGAAAGTTTAACTAAGTATGCTGTTATACTTTCTTCCAAAATATTAATTATCTCTTCATTTTCATATACTTGCTTAACTAATGTATCATCATTATCAATAAATGACTTCATAGATAATTCTAAATTTTTTCTAGCTTTATTGGCCATTCTTATAGTTTCTTTTATAACTTGTCCTGCTGCAATAACAGGAGTTTCTAAAAGTCTATTATCTATATATTTAGGACCTTTTTTCTCTATTTCATCTTCACCTGGTATTAATTTATTTATAAGCATTATTATGTATTTATTAAGTGGTAATAATATTGCTGTATTTGCTAAATTAAAAACTGTATGTGCATTAGCAATTTGTCTACTTACATCAGTACTAGTCGTAGATACAAAATCTCCAAGAACGCCTAAGAACGGTAAGAATATTATTGTACCTGTAATATTAAATACTAAATGTAACATTGCAGCTTTATGTGCTGTTTTATTAGTTCCAACACTTGCAATCATAGCTGTTATACATGTTCCTATATTACATCCAAATATAATTGGTAATGCTATTCTTATGTCAATAGCATTTGCACCAGCTAATGCTACTAATATTCCTGTTGTTGCTGATGAACTTTGAAGTATTGCTGTTATTGCAGCTCCTGCAATAACTCCTATAAACCAATTATTTCCTATAGATACTATAAAATCAGAAAATAGTGGCGCACTTGTCAACGGCTTCATTGCAGCACTCATTATACCCATTCCAGTAAATAATATACCAAACCCTAAAATTATGTTTCCAATATCTTTTCTCTTTTTTCCTCTTGCAAACATAACCATGGCAGCTCCAACAAATACGAATAGTGGTGCTATTTGATCTAATTTAAATGATACCAATTGAGCTGTTACTGTTGTTCCTATATTAGCTCCCATAATTATTCCTGCCGCTTGAGCTAAATTCATAAGTCCTGCATTAACGAATCCAACTACCATAACTGTAGTTGCACTACTACTTTGGATTACGGCTGTAACTACAGCTCCAATAAAAACTGCAGATATTGGATTACTTGTTACTTTTTCAAGAATCTTTTTAAGACCATCTCCTGCTGCATTTTCTAACCCATCGCCCATTAATTTCATACCATAAATAAATAAGCCTAAACCACCCATTAATTTTATTATAACCATTATTATAGATTCCAAATTATTTGTCCCCTTCACTTATTTTATTTATCAACATTTTTAGTTTACATGATTTTTTACATTATGTTAATATTTTAGAGTGATTTTTAACCTAGTTTTAATAAAAAAAATGATTTTTATATTAAAACTAGCATAAAATTTAATATTTTTTGTATAATATTGAATCTTTTTGGAATTTTCAAACAAAGATATTTATATATATATCCTAACTTTTTTATGATATACTTTATTACTATAAAATTTTACTTATAATTTATTAATGAAGATAAAAAAAAGGAAGAGAAATAATTCCTCCCCCTTTTTGCAAGATATAAATTCCTATCTCTTTGAGAATTGTGGAGCTCTTCTTGCTTTCTTAAGACCGTATTTCTTTCTTTCCTTCATTCTAGGATCTCTAGTTAAGAATCCAGCCTTCTTTAATTCTGGTCTTAGAGTTTCATCAGATTTAACTAATGCTCTAGTTATACCATGTCTAATAGCTCCTGCTTGACCTGTAAATCCACCACCGTGAACATTTACTAAAACATCAAACTTATCTTTAGTTCCAGTTAAAACTAATGGTTGGTTAACTATTACTCTTAAAGTTTCTAAACCGAAGAATGTTTCGATTTCTCTTTTATTTATAACAACTTTACCATTTCCTGGTACAAGTCTAACTCTTGCAACTGATTTCTTTCTTCTTCCAGTACCCATGTATTGAACTTTTGCCATTTTCTATTTCCTCCTCCCGAGATCTTATTAGTACTTTAATTCTAGTACTTCTGGTTTTTGAGCTGCGTGATCATGTTCAGCACCTCTGTATACTTTTAATTTCTTTAGCATTTGTCTTCCTAGTACTCCCTTTGGAAGCATTCTTCTTACTGCTTCTTCAAAAGCGAATTCAGGCTTCTTAGCTAATACTTCTCTATAAGGAGTTTCCTTTAATCCACCTGGATAAAAACTATGCTTTCTTAACATTTTTTGGTCTAACTTCTTACCAGTTAAAGCCACCTCTTCTGCATTGATTACTATAACGAAATCTCCGCAATCAACATTTGGTGTAAATGTTGGTTTATTTTTTCCTCTTAAAATTGAAGCAACTTGGCTAGCAACTCTTCCTAGTGGCTTACCAGCAGCATCAACAACATACCATTTTCTTTCAACTTCTTGTGCTTTCGCAATGTATGATTTCATCTCTTTCCCTCCCTGAACTTACATTATGGCATACTTTTATTTTTGTATGCACTTTTATGTCAAGACCCGGGGCTAGTGGATCTTATATACATAAATCTTTTAACAAACAAACTTATTATAATACACGCTTACGGGCGTGTCAATGTTTTTCGTAATATTTAATAAAAAACTTTTTCTAAAACTAAACCATTAGGTGGCACACACATTCCTGATCTTTTTCTGATTCCATCATTTATTATGTTATCAACGTCTTCAAGCTTTGTTTTTCCTGTTCCAATATTAATCAATGTACCTACTATTATTCTCACCATATTGTATAAAAAGCCATCAGCACTTATAAAAATTTTAATAACATTTTCATTTTTTTCTATGTAAAATTCTTGTATAGTTCTGACTGTTGTTTTTGCTGAACTTCCTGGTGACATAAAAGCCTTAAAATCATGTTTACCTATAAAGCATTCACAAGCCTTTTTCATGTCTTCAACATTTAATTCTTTTCTAACATGATGTACATATTGTTTTCCAAAAGACAGCTTTTCATATCTATTAACAATCGTGTAAGAATACATTTTCCCTTTAGAAGAATATCGTGCATGAAAATCCATATCTACTTCTTCAGATTTTATTACTGCAATGTCATCAGGTAATTTAGTGTTTAATGCTTCTCTAAACTTTTCTCCTGGTATACTGCTATTAGTAATGAAGTTTGCTACCATAGCCTTAGCATGAACACCACCATCAGTTCTAGAGCTTCCATTAGTCAAACTCTTTTCTCCTGTAATTTTTAAAATAGCCTTTTCTAAACAACCTTGTACAGTTCTGTCTTTAATTTGCCTTTGCCATCCACAAAAATTAGTACCATCAAATTCAATTATTAATTTTATATTTCTCATGTTTTTCCTCTTTAATTATAAAATAACCCTAACAACTAAACTCCATAATATAAGTAGTGAAAATACAACAAAAGCTATTATATCCTTAGATGTAAATCTTAATACTTTCATTCTTGTTCTTCCTGCTCCACCCCTATAACCTCTAGCTTCCATAGCCATAGCTAATTCATCTGCTCTTCTAAAGGAGCTTATAAACAATGGAACTAATAATGGAACTAAGCTTTTAGCTTTACTTATTATATTTCCAGATTCAAAATCAGCACCTCTCGCTTTTTGTGCTTTCATTATCTTATCTGTTTCATCCATAAGTGTTGGAATAAATCTTAATGCAATTGTCATCATCATAGCAAGCTCATGTGCCATTTCTTTTCCTATAGGTCTTATTAACTTTTCTATTCCATCAGTTAGTTCTATAGGTGATGTAGTTAATGTTAGAATCGATGTTCCAACTATTAAAAATATCAATCTTAATGCCATAAATCCAGCTAATCTAAGACCTTCTACGTATACAGATAAAAATCCCACTTTAAATAATAATGTTTCTGGAGTACCTTTAATCATAAAAACATTTAAAACAGCTGTTAATGCAATTAATAAAAATACAGGTTTCAATCCATTAAAAATAAATCTTAATGGAATTTTTGCAATTAATATTATTGATGCTAAAAATACGAATACAAAAGTATATCCAACAAATTTATTAATTATAAATAAACATACGATAAAAAGTATTGATATCATGATCTTTGTTCTTGGATCTAATTTATGAATAAAAGATTCTCCTGGTATATATTGTCCTATAGTAATATCCTTTAACATACTAATTTAATTATTGCCAAAAATCACTTACTTAATATGTGCTTTGGCAAAATTCCTCCTCTCTTAATTTAAGAGTAATATTAATTTATAAATATTTAATTTCTTTCTTTCAAAATCCTTAGTAATTCCTTTTTAGCTCCCTCTATTGTAAAAATATCATCTGATATTTCAAAACCTTTTTTTCTAAGCTCTCTTACTAAATACGTAACTTGAGGAACTCCTAATCCTATCTTTTCTAACTTATCTACTTCCTTAAATACCTCTGAAGGTTTACCTTGTAATTCAACCTTTCCATGATTCATAACAACTATTCTTTGAGCTATCTTAGCCACATCTTCCATACTATGGCTAACTAGTATAATAGTCATATTGTATTCTTTATGAAGTTTAGAAATTTGTTCTAGTATATCATCTCTTCCTTTAGGATCTAATCCCGCTGTTGGTTCATCTAATATTAACGTAGTTGGCTTCATTGCAATAACACCAGCTATAGCTACTCTTCTTTTTTGTCCTCCACTTAAATCAAATGGAGATTGATCTTTATATGTCTCGTAGTCTAAACCAACCATTTTCATAGATTCAATTACTCTGGTTTTTATCTCATCTTCAGTTAATCCCAAATTTTTAGGTCCAAAAGCTATATCTTTGGCTATAGTTTCTTCAAATATTTGATATTCTGGATATTGAAATACAAGTCCAACTTTTTTTCTTACATCAGTTAGATTTATTTGTTTTTTTGTTATATCAAGTCCATCAACAATTATAGTTCCACTTGTAGCTTCTAACAAACCATTTAAATGTTGAATAAAAGTAGATTTTCCAGAACCTGTATGTCCAATTAATGCTACAAATTCACCATCTTCTATTTCTATGTTAACATTATCTAAAGCAACTTTTTCAAAAGGTGTTTTAGGCATATATGTATGTGTTAAATTTTCTACTTTAATTGACATATCGCATTCACCATCTCATCTACATTTAATATTTCTTTTGGAATATCTATTCCTTCTTTTCTAAGTTCATAAGTTAGCTCTGTAACTTGTGGAACATCTAATCCTATATTCTTCATCATTTCAACTTGTGGAAAAATTTCTTTCGGTGTTCCTTCCATTTTAACTTCTCCACCATCCATAACTACAATTCTGTCTGCTTGAGCTGCTTCATCCATATAGTGAGTTATTAAAACTATAGTAATACCATAATTCTTATTTATATCTTTTATAGTTTTTAAAACATCTTTTCTACCAGATGGATCTAACATAGCTGTTGGCTCATCAAAAATTATACATTTAGGTTGAATTGCTAATATTCCCGCTATTGCAATTCTTTGTTTTTGACCTCCTGATAAAAGATGTGGTGCGTGTCTTTTATACTCACTCATTCCAACTTTTTCTAAACTTTCATCCACCCTTTTCCTTATTTCTTTTGCTTCTACTCCTAGATTTTCAGGTCCAAAAGCTACATCTTCTTCAACAATTGTTGCAACTAATTGATTATCAGGATTTTGAAAAACCATTCCAGCTCTAGATCTTATTTCCCATAGATTATTTTCTTCACTAGTATTTAAACTATCTACAATTACAGTACCACTACTTGGCGTAAGCAATGCATTCATATGTTTAGCTATAGTGGATTTTCCTGATCCATTATGACCTAATACTACTAAAAATTCTCCTTTTTTAACTTTAAGGTTAACATTTTTAAGTGCATATTTTTCTTCTCTTGCGCCTTCTTCATTTCTGATATATTTGAAACATACATCAGTGCAATTAACCATTTCCTGATTCATTGTTTAACCTCCATAAATTATACTTACTAATACATTATACAAAACTTTAAATATAATCATTTTCTACATAATATTACCCTTGATGTATATACATAAAATTAGCTAAGTTAATTATATAATAAAATATTATAAGTTCAATAAAAAAATCTGATTTTTTTTCTATGATTTCACAAAAAGTACTCTATAATATATTAGTTTTATATTTTTATATGTTAAAATGGGGACTAAGTCTAAACTTAATCCCCTTATTAGTTATACTAATTCAAGTATTACTACTTCAGCTCCGTCTCCTCTTCTAGGACCTTTTTTATACATTCTTGTATATCCGCCATTTCTTTCAGCGTATTTAGGAGCTACGTTATCAAATAAATTTTTAACAACTAATTCTTCTTGTATAAAAGCTAACGCCTGTCTTCTTGCATGAAGATCTCCTCTTTTTCCAAGAGTAATCATTTTTTCTGCAATAGATCTAGTTTCCTTAGCTCTTGTTACAGTTGTTTCGATTTTGCCGTGTTTTAATAAACTTGTAACAAGATTTCTTAGCATAGCTCTTCTTTGGTCTGTAGGTAGACCTAACTTACGATAACCTGCCATGGATTTACCTCCTTACTCATCGTTTAGTTTTAAGCATAAACCTAACTCTTTAAGTTTTCTCTCAACTTCTTCTAAAGATTTCTTTCCTAGATTTCTGACTTTCATCATATCATCCATTGATTTAGTAGCAAGTTCTTGTACTGTGTTAATTCCAGCTCTCTTTAAACAGTTATATGATCTAACTGATAAATCAAGTTCTTCTACAGTCATTTCTAGTACTTTCTCTTTTTTATCTTCTTCTTTTTCTATCATTATTTCAACATCATTAGTATTATTAGTTAATGACATAAATAATTTAAAATGTTCTATAAGGATTTTAGCTGATAAACTTATAGCTTCATCAATCTTTATAGTACCATTAGTCCATATTTCTAAAGTTAATTTATCATAATCAGTAATTTGACCTACTCTCGTATTGTCAACTGTAAAATTAACTTTTTTTACTGGTGTATAGATTGAATCAATAGCTATTGATGAAATTGGTAATTCATCACTCTTATTTTTGTTTTGAGTAACGTATCCTCTTCCTCTATTAACTGTTAATTCCATATAAAGTCTTCCATTGTCATCTAAAGTTGCTATATGTAAATCCTTATTAACAACTTCAACATCTCCGTCAGTTTTTATATCTGCTCCAGTAACTTCTCCTGGTCCTTTAGCATCAATATAGATAACTTTAGGACCTTCACCATTCATTCTTAAAGCTAAAGATTTAATATTAAGAATTAATTCTGTAACATCCTCTTTAACTCCTTGAACAGTAGAAAACTCATGAAGAACTCCATCGATCTTAACAGAACTAGTTGCTACTCCTGGAAGAGATGATAATAATATTCTTCTTAGGGCATTTCCTAATGTAATACCATATCCTCTTTCAAGTGGTTCAACAACGTATTTTCCATAAGTTCCGTCTTCACTAGCTTCGATACATTCTATTATTGGCTTTTCGATTTCTAACATCCACGAACCCTCCTTATATTATAAATGGCAACCTTATTTTGAGGGCAACTGATTCTATATTTGCATATCATTTGATAGATTTGCCTAACAAATATAACTTTATTCAATATATTATTTACTATATAACTCAACAATAAGTGTTTCGTTAACAGGCACATCTATATCTTCTCTTGATGGCTCTGCAACAACTTTTCCTTCATAGTTATCAACATTAGCTTCTAACCATTTTGGTAAAGTTTTTGGATTTTCTACGAAAGTCTTAAACTTTTCACTTGATCTGCTTTTTTCGCATACAGTAATTACATCATTCATTGAAACATGATATGAACAAATGTCAACCTTTTTACCATTTACTAAGAAATGTCCATGAGTAACTAATTGTCTAGCTTCATTTCTTGATGCACCATAACCTAGTCTGTAAACTACGTTATCCAATCTCATTTCTAGTAATTTAAGTAGGTTTTCACCTGTTATACCCTTCATGTGTTCAGCCTTTTCATAGTATGTTCTGAATTGGCCTTCTAAAATTCCGTATATTCTTCTTGCTTTTTGTTTTTCTCTTAATTGAATGCCATAGTTTGACATTTTCTTCTTGCTTGCTCCATGTTGTCCTGGTGCGTAGCTTCTTCTAACAAAAGCACATTTATCTGTAAAACATCTATCCCCTTTAAGGAATAATTTCATACCTTCTCTTCTACATAGTCTGCATGTAGCTCCAGTATATCTTGCCATTAAATTACACCTCCTATTACGTTAAAATTAAACTCTTCTTCTCTTTGGTGGTCTACAACCATTGTGTGGAATTGGAGTAACATCTTTTATTAAAGTTACTTCTAATCCAGCTGCTTGTAAAGATCTTATAGCTGCTTCTCTTCCTGAACCTGGACCTTTTACATAAACTTCTATACTTTTTAATCCATGTTCCATAGCTGATTTAGCTGCTGTTTCAGCTGCCATTTGAGCTGCAAATGGAGTGCTTTTTCTTGATCCTCTAAAGCCTAGTGCACCTGCACTTGACCATGATAAAGCATTACCTACTGCATCTGTTAAAGTAACTATTGAATTATTGAAAGTTGACTTTATGTGCGCTGCGCCATGCTCAACATTTTTTCTTTCTTTTCTTCTTCTAGTTTTCTTAACTTTTTGAGCCATTAGTTATTTTCCCTCCTTACTATTTCTTTTTATTAGCCATTGTTTTTTTAGGACCTTTTCTAGTTCTAGCGTTAGTTTTAGTCTTTTGACCTCTAACTGGAAGACCTCTTCTGTGTCTTATTCCTCTGTATGATCCTATTTCAACTAATCTCTTAATGTTTAAAGCAACATCTCTTCTTAAGTCACCTTCAACCATTAAGTTCTTATTTATATAAGTTCTGATTTCATTTACTTCGTCTTCTGATAAATCTTTTACTCTAGCATCAGGACTAATTCCTGTTGTAGATAAGATTTTTTGTGAAGTTGATAAACCTATCCCATAGATATAAGTTAAAGCAATTTCAACTCTTTTTTCTCTTGGTAGGTCAACACCTGCTATTCTTGCCATTAAAATTTACACCTCCTGATAATTGAAATGCATAAAAGCTTGATTTAAAAATTATATAAAAATTTTAGGCCAATAGACTTCTCTATTGCAGCCGCTCCTAAAAATCTATTGCAATTAATTAAACGACTATATAATCATATTTGACTTTTAAGAAAATGTCAATATTATTTAACCTTATAATGTAAGTTTATTGTAAAATTGATCATTAACCTTGTTTTTGCTTGTGCTTAGGATTTTCACAGATAACCATTACTCTTCCTTTTCTTTTTATTACTTTGCACTTTTCGCAAATAGGCTTAACTGATGGTCTTACTTTCATAGCTAACCCTCCTCATATTTCTGATGATAGATATAAATTTTATTATATCTATCTTATTTTGCTCTCCATGTAATTCTTCCTCTAGTTAAGTCATATGGAGAAAGCTCCACTGTAACCTTATCGCCTGGTAGAATTCTAATGAAGTTCATTCTTAATTTTCCTGATATATGTGCTAGAATTTTATGACCGCTTTCAAGTTCAACTTGGAACATAGCATTCGGTAAAGATTCTAGTACTGTACCTTGCATTTCTATAACATCATCTTTTGACATAAGGTAATCAACCCTCCTTAACAATGCTTCTAAGTTTTAGAAATCTCTTAATTTTTAAATCAGTACTTTTATCGCATACTTGTATAGATGATTTAAGTTCTTCATCTACTTTTTCTAATATATTTAAATGCTTAAGTTTTTTCTTCTTAGGCTTATTTATTGTTTTTGTATTTCCATTAGATAACAAAACATAGTTGCCATCTAGTTGCCTAACAATAACATATAAATGTTCTATATCTCTTCCTGCTTTTGAAAGTACTATTTTCCCAATCAAGTCATTGCTTTGCAAAATTTTCACCTCGATGATTACCTTAGTAATAAATTAGCACTTAACTAAATGGTATCATGCAAATTTATAACTAAGCAACACTCTGTTTCTACTTAATAAGTGTTAATATCTCTGGTCCATCTGGCAAAATTGCAACTGTATTTTCATAATGTGCAGATAAAGTAGCATCTGCTGTTACAACTGTCCATCCATTACTTAAAGTTTTAACTTTACAGTTTCCCATATTAACCATAGGTTCTATGGCTAATACCATTCCATTAAGTAATTTCGTTCCTTTGCCTTCTCTTCCAAAGTTAGGCACTTCGGGATCTTCATGAAGTTTCCTTCCAATCCCATGACCTACGAAGTCTCTTACTACTGAGAAACCTGCTGCCTCAATGTAGTTTTGTATTTCGTGTGATATATTACCTAATCTATTTCCTTCTTTGGCATATTTTATACCTTCAAAGAAACTTTCTTTTGTTACATCTATTAATCTCTTAGCATTATTTGTAACTTCTCCAATTGGAAAGGTTCTTGCTGCATCTCCATGGAAACCATCAATGAAAGCTCCACAGTCAATACTAACTATGTCACCATCTTTTATTTTATAATTTCCTGGTATTCCATGAACTACTTGCTCATTCACAGAAATACATAGTGACGAAGGAAAACCATATAGTCCTTTAAAGGACGGTTTCGCTCCATGCTTAGTTATAAATTCTTCTGCTACCCTGTCTAATTCTGCAGTAGTTATACCAGGCTTTATATTTTCTTCCAATAATAATAATGTTTCAGCTACTATTCTACCTGCTTTCCTCATTAAAGCAATTTCATCATTATTTTTGATGATAATCATGTTTTATTGCTCTCCTAGTAATTTGCAAATATCTTCAAATACTTGATCAATAGCTTTTGTACCATCTACCATTGAAAGTAAATTTTTACTCTTGTAAAACTCAATTAGTGGTTGTGTTTGTTTATCATATACATCGATTCTTTCCTTCACAGTTTCAACTGTATCGTCTTTTCTTTGTACAATATCACTTCCACACAAGTTACATTTTCCATCAATTGTTGGTGGATTAAATTTAATATGAAAACTTCCTCCACATGATGTACAAACTCTTCTGCCTGTCATTCTATCTAATATAAACTCACTAGGTACATCAATTAATAGTGCTGTATCTAATTGTTCGTTTCTATTTTCAAGGAACTCATTAAGAGCTTCAGCTTGTGCTACAGTTCTTGGGAAACCATCTAATAGATATCCTGATAAACAATCTTCTTCTTGTAATCTATTCTTAACCATATTAATAGTAACTTCGTCTGGAACCAATAAACCTTTATCCATATAGCTTCTTGCTTCCATACCAAGTGGAGTATTTTCAGAAATATTTTTTCTAAAAATATCTCCAGTAGAAATATGTGGTATTGAATATCTATTACTAATTGATTTTGCCTGTGTTCCTTTTCCTGCTCCTGGAGGACCTAGTAATACTATCTTCACGGGCTTCATCTCCATTTATTTAATCTATTTTAGAAATCCTTTATAGTGACGCATTGTCATTTGTGATTCAACTTGTCTGTTGAAATCTAATGCTACACCTATAATGATTAAAAGTGCCGTTCCTGAGAAAGATATATTTTTAAATTCTGTATAATTTTGAACTATAGTTGGTGTTACAGCTAAAATAGCTGCCAATATTCCGCCTATTACTGAAACTCTATTAAGAATTCTTTCAAAATATCTTGTTGTTGCTTCTCCTGGTCTTACACCTGGTATAAATCCTGTAGATTTATGTAAGTTTTCAGCCATTTCATCAGGCTTAAACGTTATTTGTGTATAGAACCATGTGAAGAATAATGTAAGTATAGCGTATAACACTATATACATCCAACTTTCAGAATTAAAAACACATGTTTTATTAGTTAAAATCCACATTGCCCAACTTTTGTTTGGAACAAAAGTAGCTATTGTTCTAGGAAAATCCATAACAGACATTGCAAATATTATCGCAATAACTGCTGATCCTATAATACTTAATGGTATATGACTTGTTTGATTTCTCATCATTTTACTTCCGCCAACAGCTTTACCAGCATATTGAACTGGTATTCTTCTTTCAGCTAATGAGAAATAAAGTACAATAGCTAATAATGCAACAAAGAATGCTGCAAATAATGCCACTTCTATTATGCTCACATTTCCTGCTTGTTTAGAAGCAGCAATTGAACCCATAGTCATTGGAATTCTTGAAACTATATTAACAAAAATTAATATTGAAGTTCCGTTTCCAATTCCATTAACAGTTAATTGATCACCTAACCACATACAGAAAGTTGATCCCACAACTAGTGCAAATATTATAACTAACATTTCACTAGTCTTTATTCCTGCTGTAGCTCCACTATTAGAAATAGTTGCATATATTCCAAAAGCTAAAATAAATGATATTCCAAGTGATACATAACGAGTAGCATTTTGAATTTTCTTTCTTCCATCCTCACCCTCTTTAGAAAGTTGTTCTAATTGAGGAATGGCAACAGTTAATAATTGCATTATGATTGATGCATTAATATAAGGCATAACACCTAATGCAAATATACTGAATCTACTAAAAGCTCCTCCTGATAATAAATCATAAAAACTTAGTAAACCACCTGATTGGGATATGCTTTTTAAATAATCAGCATTGATTCCAGGAACAGGAATATGACTTCCTATCCTGAAAACTGCAACCAATAAGATTATCCAAAAAAATTTCTTCCTTAGTTCAGAAACCTTAAATGCGTTACGTAAAGTTTGAAGCACTTTAAATCACCTCAACTTTTCCTCCAGCTGCTTCGATCTTTTCTATTGCAGACTTTGAGAACTTACATCCTTTTACTATTAAAGATTTTTCTAAATTTCCGTTACCAAGTATTTTCACTCCGTCTAATACCTTACTTACAACTCTTCTTTCAAGTAATACTTCTGGAGTTATCTCAGTACCATTTTCAAATATATTTAATCTATCAACATTAATACTAACGTATCTTTTAGCAAATATATTTGTAAAACCTCTCTTTGGAAGTCTTCTATATAAAGGCATTTGACCCCCTTCAAAACCCGGTCTTACTCCACCGCCTGATCTTGCATTTTGACCCTTTTCACCTTTACCAGCATTTCTTCCTAAACCAGAACCTGTACCTCTACCAACTCTTTTAGGAGCTTTTCTACTACCAGCTGCTGGTTGTAATTCATGAAGTTTCATCTTAAGCACACCTCCTTATTTTCTTATATTTCTTCTACCTTTAATAGGTAATCAATTTTCTTTAACATACCTTTAATTTGAGGTGTTCCCTCATGTTCTACTGTAGCACGAATCTTTCTAAGTCCAAGAGCATTTGCAGTAGCGATATGTTCTTTTTTTCTACCTATTAAACTCTTTACTAAAGTAATTTTTAGTTTAGCCATTGCAATACCTCCTAACCTAATATTTCTTCTACAGATTTTCCTCTTAATTTAGCTATATCTTCAGCTGTTCTTAAGCTTGCTAATCCGTTTATTGTAGCTTTAACCATGTTTTTAGGATTGTTTGAACCTAATGATTTAGCTCTTACATCCTTTAAACCTGCTAATTCTAATACAGATCTTGCTGGACCTCCAGCAATAACTCCTGTACCTTGTTTAGCTGGCATTATTAGAACATTACCTGTTCCAAATTTTCCGTTGATTTGATGAGGAACAGTAGTTCCTAACATCGCAACTTCTACTAAGTTTTTCTTAGCATCTTCTATTCCTTTTTTGATTGCTTCAGGAATTTCGATAGATTTACCCATTCCAACGCCAACGTGTCCGTTTTCGTCTCCAACAACAACTAGAGCGCTGAATCTGAAGTTTCTACCACCTTTAACAACCTTAGTAACTCTGTTTATATCAACAACCTTTTCTTTAAGGTCTAGTGTACTAGGATCGATTCTCATGTATTTCCCTCCTTGTATATTAGAATTTTAAGCCTGCTTCTCTAGCGCCTTCTGCTAATTCTTGAACTCTTCCGTGGTATACATATCCACCTCTGTCGAATACTACTTCAGTAATTCCTTTTTCTATAGCTTTCTTAGCTATAGCTGCACCTACAAGTTTAGCACCTTCTTTATTTCCACCATTATTAGTTGAAAATTCTTTATCTAAACTTGAAGCAGCTACTATTGTAACAGCATTTACGTCATCTATAATTTGTACGTATATATTCTTTTCACTTCTGAAAACTGAAAGTCTTGGTCTGTCAGGAGTACCAAAAACTTTCTTACGAACTCTAAGGTGACGCTTAGTTCTGCTTGCTTTTTTGTCTACCTTTTTGAACATACAGCTCACTCCTTCCTATTATTTCTTACCAGTCTTACCTTCTTTACGTCTAATCACTTCGTTTTCGAACTTGATACCTTTACCCTTATATGGTTCTGGTAATCTCCATTTTCTTATATCAGCTGCAGCAGCACCAACTTTTTCTTTGTCGATACCTTTAACAATTACTTTAGTTGCAGCAGGAGTTTCAAATGTGATTCCTTCAATAGGTTCGATTTCAACTGGATGTGAATATCCAAGGTTCATTACAAGTTTCTTACCTTGTAATTGAGCTCTATAACCAACACCAACTAATTCTAAAGTCTTTTGGTAACCTTCATTAACTCCGATTACCATGTTATTAATTAACGCTCTTGTTAAACCATGAAGAGCTCTATGAGCTTTTTGATCACTTGGTCTAGTAACAATTACTTCATTGTTTTCAACTGCTATATTTATGTCTTTATGCATAGTTTTAACTAATTCACCCTTTGGACCTTTAACTGTAACAACGTTGTCTGGTGTTACAGTTACAGTTATGCCAGCAGGAACAGCTATTGGTAATCTACCAACTCTTGACATAAGTACACCTCCTGTATTATTTCTAAATTCTATATGTGAAACTATTTCGTGTTTATTTTCAAAATTTAAATACTACCAAACGTAGCAAAGAACTTCTCCACCTAAACCATCTTTTCTAGCTTCTCTATCAACCACTAGTCCTTTAGAAGTTGAAATTACTGCAACTCCTAATCCATTAAGAACTTTTGGTACTTCATCTTTTTTACAATATACTCTTAATCCTGGTTTAGAAATTCTCTTAATACCAGTTATAACTCTTTCATTATTTGCACCATATTTAAGACTAATTCTTAACATTGGTACTACTCCGTCGTTATATTCTTCAATATTCTTAATATAACCCTCTTGTAATAATATATTTGTAATTGCCTTCTTTACATTTGAAGAAGGTACTTCTACAACTTCGTGTTTTACAGCATTAGCATTTCTTACACGTGTAAGTAGATCTGCTATTGGATCTGTCATAACCATTTTTTGTGCCTCCTTTCATTACATCATGTATTACCAGCTTGCTTTTCTGCAACCAGGAATTTCGCCTTTATAAGCAAGTTCTCTAAAACAAATACGACATACTCCGTATTTTCTTAATACAGCATGTGGTCTTCCACATATTCTACATCTTGTATAAGCTCTAGTTTTGTATTTAGGAGTTTTACTCCACTTTTCAATAATAGCTTTACGTGCCAATATGTTTCCCTCCTTATTATTGAGCGAATGGCATTCCAAGAAATCTAAGTAATTCTCTTGCTTCTTCGTCTGTATTTGCTGTTGTAACGAAGATTATATCCATCCCTCTAACTTTATCAATCTTATCATATTCTATTTCTGGGAATATTAATTGTTCTTTTATTCCTAAAGAATAGTTTCCTCTACCATCAAATGCTTTAGCTGAAACTCCTCTGAAATCTCTTACTCTAGGTAATGCTATACTCATTAACTTATCAGCAAATTCATACATCTTTGCTTTTCTTAATGTAACTTTACATCCTAAAGCCATATTTTCTCTTATTTTAAAGTTAGCAACTGATTTTTTTGCTCTTGTTAATATTGGCTTTTGACCAGCTATTAAACTTAAATCACTAACTGCTGATTCTAAAACTTTTTGATTTTCCTTAGCTTCTCCAACACCCATGTTAATTACGATCTTTTCTAGCTTTGGAATTTCCATAACGTTCTTATATCCGAACTTTTCAATCATAGCCGGAATTACTTCTTTTGAATACTTTTCTTGAAGTCTTGTCATTTATAGTTACCTCCTTTCAGAATTTAGAATGTTTCTGAACATTTCTTACATACTCTAACTTTAGTACCATCATCTAATATTTTGCTAGTTATTCTTGTAGCATTTTTACATTTGTTACAATATAACATAACTTTAGAACTGTTGATAGCTGCTTCTCTTTCGATTATTGCACTTTCAACTTGGCTCTTATTAGCTTTTTGATGCTTTTTAACTATGTTAATTCCTTGAACAAGAACTTTTCCTGTTTTTGGATATACTTTTAAAACTTCACCAGTTTTTCCTTTATCTTTACCAGATATAACTACAACTGTATCACTTTTTCTTACATGTACCTTCAAGTAAGACACCTCCTCTTATAGAACTTCTGGTGCTAATGATAGAATTTTATTAAATTCTTTATCTCTTAGCTCCCTAGCAACAGGTCCAAAGATACGAGTACCTCTTGGTTGTTTATCGTCTTTAATGATAACTGCAGCATTTTCATCAAATTTAATATATGAACCGTCCGCTCTTCTTAATCCTTTTGCTGATCTAACTATAACAGCCTTAACAACCTCGCCTTTTTTAACAACTCCGCCTGGTGTTGCACTTTTAACGCTAGCTACAATAACGTCACTTATATTACCAAATTTTCTTTTTGATCCACCTAGTACTCTTATGCACATAATTTCTTTTGCACCTGAATTATCTGCAACTTTAAGTAAAGTTTGTGGTTGTATCATACAATTACCCTCCTTTCAGTATTACAGCCTATTTAGCTTTTTCTACTATTTCAACAAGTCTCCATCTTTTATCTTTAGATAAAGGTCTAGTTTCCATTATTAATACTCTATCATTAATTTTAGCTTCATTCTTTTCATCATGAACCTTAAACTTTGTAGTCTTGTTAATTGTTTTTCCGTATAGTGGATGTCTAACCTTAGTTTCGACAGCTACTACTACTGTTTTATCCATTTTATCTGAAACAACTCTACCAGTTCTTTTCTTTCTTAACGTTCTTTCCATTCGGGCTTACCCTCCTTCCAGATTTACTGTTCTAATGCCCTCATTTCGTCTTCTCTTAAGATGGTCTTTATTTGGGCTATAGATTTCTTTACTTCTCTAATTCTCATAGGATTTTCTAATTGTCCTGTAGCTAATTGAAATCTTAAATTGAATAACTCTGCTTTAAGATCTCCTAACTTTAGTGTTAAATCTTGAGGATTGCTTGATCTTAATTCTTTTAATTCTCTAGCCTTCATTATTTTTCACCACCCATTTCCTCAAAATCTCTTCTTGTAACAAACTTAGTTCTTACAGGAAGTTTATGTGATGCAAGTCTCATTGCTTCTCTTGCCACATCTTCAGTAACTCCAGATAGTTCAAAAACTACTCTATCAGGTTTAACAACAGCTACCCAATATTCTGGTGATCCTTTACCTGATCCCATTCTTGTTTCAGCTGGTTTTTCTGTTACCGGTTTGTCTGGGAAAATCTTTATCCAAAGTTTTCCTCCTCTTTTTATATATCTGTTGATAGCAATTCTGGCAGCTTCAATTTGATTACTTGTTATCCATCCACAAGTTGTAGCTTGAAGACCAAAATCTCCATAAGCTAAGAAGTTACCTCTTGTAGCTCTACCTTTCATTCTACCACGTTGTACCTTACGATGCTTTACTCTTTTAGGCATTAACATGATTTATTCCTCCTTTCTTACGCGTTAGCTTCTTCCTTTTCTACTTTCTTTGTTGGAAGAACTTCACCTTTATAAACCCAAACTTTAACTCCGATTTTTCCATATGTTGTATTTGCTTCAGCAAATCCATAATCGATATCAGCTCTTAATGTTTGTAGTGGGATTGTTCCTTCATGATAGTGTTCAGTTCTTGCTATTTCAGCTCCACCTAATCTACCAGAACAAGCAGTTTTTACACCTTTTATTCCATGTCTCATAGCTCTTTGCATTGTTTGCTTCATAGCTCTTCTGAATGAAATTCTCTTTTCTAATTGTGCAGCTATATTTTCAGCCATTAATTGTGCTTCAGCTTCTACACTTTTAACTTCAACTATATTTATTAGTATGTTTTTTCCACTAATATAGTTAGTTAATTTCTTCTTTAAACTTTCTATTCCTGATCCACCTTTTCCTATTACGACACCAGGTTTAGCAGTATATATATTTAATTTAACTCTTTTAGCAGCTCTTTCGATTTCTATTTTAGAAATCCCAGCTGAGAAAAGTTCTTTTTTAACAAATTTTCTGATTTGGTTATCTTCTACAAGATTGTCAGCAAAGTCCTTTTTATTAGCATACCACTTTGCGTCCCATCCCTTGATAACGCCTACTCTAAGACCGTGAGGATGTACTTTTTGACCCACTTAACTTTCCCTCCTTCTTTAAGCTCTTTCTTTTACAACTACTGTTACATGACTAGTTCTTTTGTTGATTCTGAATGCCTTACCGTGATCCATTGGTCTGAATCTCTTAAGTATTGGACCTTCACCAACATAAGCTTCTGAAACATATAAGTTGTCAGCATTTAATTCTAAATTATTTTCTGCATTAGCAACAGCTGATTTTAAAACTTTTTTAATTACTACTGCTGCTTCTCTTGGAGTATATTCTAAAATAGCAAAAGCTTCTTTAACTTGTTTTCCTCTTATTAAATCAAGAATTACTCTAACTTTCATTGGAGACATTCTAATATATTTAGCTATAGCTCTAGCTTCCATTTATGTTCCTCCTTTCCAGGCTACTTTCTTTTTGATGTTTTATCTGCCACATGACCTCTATAAGTTCTAGTTAATACGAACTCACCTAACTTGTGTCCAACCATATCTTCTGATAAATAAACTGGAACATGTTTTCTTCCGTCATGAACTGCAATTGTATGACCTATCATTTGTGGATAGATTGTTGAACTTCTTGACCAAGTCTTAACAACTTTCTTATCTCCACTTGCATTCATTTCTTCTATCTTCTTTAAAAGTCCTTCATGCACAAAAGGTGCTTTTTTTGTTGATCTACTCACTAATATTGCCTCCCTTCATAAACCTTAGTAACAATAAGCTAGAAGAGAATAAAAATTTCTCTTCAAACTACTTAGCGTTTCTACCCTTGATAATAAATCTGTCAGAATATTTTTTATTCTTTCTTGTTTTGTATCCAAGTGCTGGTTTACCCCAAGGAGTAACTGGACTTGGTCTACCAACTGGTGATTTACCTTCACCACCACCGTGAGGGTGATCGTTAGGGTTCATAACAGATCCTCTAACTGTAGGTCTCCATCCCATATGTCTCTTTCTACCAGCTTTACCGATATTAACTATATCGTTTGTTGGGTTAGAAACAGTTCCGATTGTTGCTCTACATTCTATTCTTACATATCTCATTTCGCCTGAAGGTAATCTTAAAGTTGCGTAGTTTCCTTCTTTAGCCATTAATTGTGCTGAATTACCAGCAGATCTAACTAATTGACCACCTTTACCTTTTTGTAATTCGATATTATGAATAACTGTACCAACTGGTATGTTCTTTAATGGAAGAGCATTACCTGGCTTGATATCAGAATCTGGACCTGATACTATAACGTCGCCAACTTTTAATCCTGCTGGAGCGATTATGTATCTTTTTTCTCCATCTGTATAAACAACAAGTGCAATATAAGCTGATCTATTTGGATCATATTCTATAGTTGCAACCTTTGCTGGAATTGAATCTTTATTTCTTTTAAAGTCTATAATTCTGTATTTTCTCTTAACTCCGCCGCCACGGTGTCTTACAGTAATTTTACCTTGAGCATTTCTACCCGCTTTACTCTTTAATGATACAAGAAGTGACTTTTCCGGTTGTTGAGAAGTTATTTCTTCAAATGTTGGCATAGTCATTTGTCTTCTTGATGGTGTAATAGGGTTAAACTTTTTAACTGCCATTACAATTCCCTCCTTTTTTTCAGCTTTTCTGGCATTTCACCAATAATGGCCTTAATACACTATTGTAATCCGTCGAAGAATTCTATAGCTTTGCTTTCTTCAGTTAATGTAACAATAGCTTTTTTGTAGTCAGATCTCTTTCCTACATGTACGCCCATTCTTTTAGTTTTTCCTAAACCGTTTATAGTGTTAACGTCTTTAACTTTAACATCAAAAACTTCTTCCACAGCTCTCTTTACTTGAGACTTATTAGCATTTACGTGAACCATGAAAGTGTACTTCTTTTCTGCCATAGCGGCCATGCTCTTTTCAGTGATAACAGGCTTTCTTATTATATCATGGCTTGTTAATTTCATTATGCGTACACCTCCTCAATTTTTGATACAGCATCTTTAGTTATGATTAATTTTTCAAACTTTAATAAATCATATACGTTGATGTTGTTTACTGGGATAACACTAACCCCTTGAATATTTCTTGCTGATTTGTATACAGCTTCATTTGATTCAGCAGTTATTATTAATGTTTTCTTTGCATTGAATGCACTTAACATTTCTATAAATTGCTTAGTCTTTGGTGCTTCGAAAGATAATGATTCTAAAACTACCATTTGTCCGTCATTAACTTTGCTAGTTAATGCTGACTTCATAGCAACTCTTCTCATGCTCTTTGGAATTGAAACTCTATAATCTCTTGGCTTTGGTGCGAATACAATACCACCTTTGATCCATTGAGGTGCTCTAATAGAACCTTGTCTTGCTCTACCAGTACCTTTTTGTCTCCAAGGTTTGATTCCGCCTCCTCTTACCTCAGTTCTAGTCTTAGCTGATTGAGTTCCTTGTCTCTTATTAGCTAATAAAGCAACTACTACTTGATGTAATGCGTGTTTGTTTACTTCTACTTCAAATACATTTGCATTTAATTGGATATCTCCAACTTGTTTTCCTTCTTGATTAAATAACCCTACTGTAGGCATTATGTCTCCTCCTTTCCTTTAGAAATTAAGCTTTAACTGCGTTTCTTATTACTACTGTACCTTTGTTAGGTCCTGGGATTCCACCCTTTATTAGTAATAAGTTCTTTTCAGCTATTACTTTAACTACTTCTAAGTTCATTACTGTTGTATTAACGCAACCCATATGTCCAGGCATTCTCTTATTCTTGAATGTTCTAGATGGATCTGATGAAGCTCCCATTGAACCTGGTGCTCTTTTGAACTTAGATCCATGAGTCATTGGTCCTCTTTGTTGGTTCCATCTCTTGATAACCCCTTGGAATCCCTTACCTTTAGAAACTCCAGATACATCAATTTTGTCTCCAATTTCAAATACATCAGCTTTGATTTCTTGACCAATTTCATATTCACTTACATCTTCAAGTCTGAATTCTTTTAAAGTTCTCTTTAAAACAACTCCTGCTTTTTCAAAATGTCCTTTAGCTGGCTTGTTAACTAACTTTTCTCTTATATCACCAAAACCAACTTGTATTGCTTCATAACCGTCTTTTTCTACAGTTTTCTTTTGAACAACAACACATGGACCAGCTTCTACTACTGTAACTGGAATAACTTTTCCTGCTTCATTGAAGATTTGAGTCATTCCTATTTTCTTACCCATTATAGCTTTTTTCATGTATTTACACCTCCCAAACTAATTAGCGGACTGTTTCCAATCATAATAGTTCATTGTTTTTTATTTTCCAGCTTATAATTTAATTTCTATATCCACACCTGCTGGAAGATTTAATCTCATTAACGCATCAACAGTTTTAGGTGATGGATTAACTATGTCGATTAATCTCTTATGAGTTCTTATTTCAAATTGTTCTCTTGAATCTTTATATTTGTGAACCGCTCTTAATATTGTAACAACATCTTTTTCAGTTGGTAGTGGAACTGGTCCTACTACTTTAGCTCCTGATGTTTTTGCAGTTTCTACAATTTTCTCAGCTGATTGATCTAATATTGTATGATCAAAAGCTTTTAATCTGATTCTTATTTTTTGCTTTGACATTATGGTTTCCCTCCTTTTCATGTACGCTTTACTTCTAACGCACAACAGCGGTCATTCTATAAACTGCACCGGGTGTTTCATCACTCGCCACAAAATTATACAATCCCTGTCGTCGGATTCTAGATCCAAACTACTCATCAAGAATTACCCGGAAGTCCGGCAACCTCTTGATTCATCGCTGTATGCTATGCAACTTCTTCATTATACTATCATTAAAAAAATTTTTCAAGTTTTTTTTATATTTTTATTGAAGTTTTTACTCTTTTAATATTTTTACTTTTTTCGTTTTTGTTTCTTTTATTATTCTAATGGTATTTCTTATAAATTTCAATATATTTATTTTATTTATTTATTGTATTTTATTACTTATATTAGTCTTTATATTTTTTATCTTTAAATATAAAAATAAGGTAGAGAAAACGTCTTTTCTCTACCTTATTCATTATTCTAATTAGAAATTTTTAATTATTATTAAGATTAAGCGTTAATCTTAGTAACAACTCCTGATCCTACAGTTCTTCCGCCTTCTCTGATTGCGAATCTTAATCCTTCATCCATAGCTACTGGAGTGATTAATTCAACATTCATATCTATATGATCTCCAGGCATTACCATTTCCATTCCATCTGGTAATTTTATTGATCCTGTAACGTCTGTTGTTCTGAAGTAGAATTGTGGTCTATATCCATCAAAGAATGGAGTATGTCTTCCACCTTCTTCTTTTTTAAGTACGTATACTTGACCTACGAACTTAGTGTGTGGGTGTACTGAATTAGGTACTGCTATTACTTGACCTCTTTCGATGTCAGCTCTTTGAACACCTCTTAATAATGCTCCTATATTATCTCCTGCTTGCGCTTCGTCTAATAATTTTCTGAACATTTCGATTCCAGTTACAACAACTTTCTTCTTTTCTTCACTTAATCCTACGATTTCAACTTCGTCTCCTACGTGAAGTATTCCAGTTTCAACTCTACCAGTTGCAACTGTTCCTCTACCAGTAATTGTGAATACATCTTCTACTGGCATGATGAATGGTTTGTCAGTTGCTCTTTCTGGTGTTGGAATGTAGCTATCTACTGCTTCCATTAATTCTAAGATTGGAGCAATTGCTGTTTCATCTGTTGGGTTTTCTAATGCTTTTAATGCAGATCCTTTTATTACTGGAATATCATCTCCTGGGAAGTTGTATTCGCTTAATAATTCTCTAACTTCCATTTCAACTAATTCTAATAATTCTTCATCATCTACCATATCTGCTTTGTTTAAGAATACTACAATGTAGTCAACTCCAACTCTTGATGCTAGTAGGATATGTTCTCTTGTTTGTGGCATTGGACCATCTGCTGCTGAACAAACTAAGATAGCTCCATCCATTTGTGCTGCTCCTGTGATCATGTTCTTAACATAGTCAGCATGTCCTGGACAGTCAACGTGAGCGTAATGTCTGTTTTCTGTTTCATACTCAACGTGTGCAGTATTGATTGTGATTCCTCTTTCTTTTTCTTCTGGAGCCTTATCTATTTCTGCATAGTTGAAAGCTTCTGCGAATCCTCTGTTTGCTAATACAGTTGTGATTGCAGCTGTTAATGTTGTCTTACCGTGGTCTACGTGACCGATTGTTCCGATATTTACGTGTGGTTTACTTCTCTCAAATTTTTCTTTTGACATTGTAAAATTCCTCCCTTATTATGAAATGATTTAAAATCTTATATTATTTATATTAGATATCATTTATATTAGATTTCAAAAATATAATATATATTATTTAGTTTTGTTTCCTGCAACTTCTTCTTGGATACTCTTTGGAACTTCTTCATAATGATCGAATACCATTGAGTAAACCCCTCTACCTTGAGTTCTTGATCTTAAAGATGTAGCATATCCGAACATTTCTGATAATGGTACGAACGCTCTAATAACTTGAGCACCACTAACTTCTTCCATTCCTTCCATTCTACCTCTTCTTGAGTTAACATCTCCAATAACATCTCCCATATATTCTTCAGGAACTGTTATTTCAACTTTCTCTACTGGTTCAAGAAGTACTGGATCTGCTTTTGCCATAGCATTTTTAAATGCCATAGATCCAGCAATCTTAAATGCCATTTCTGATGAGTCAACTTCATGGTATGAACCATGTACTAATCTAACTTTAAAGTTAATAACGTTGTATCCAGCAATTATACCATTTAAAGATGCTTCTTGAATACCATTGTCAACAGCTGGGATATATTCTCTAGGAATAGCTCCTCCAACGATTGCATTTTCAAATACGTATTCTCCTTCAGTTGGTTCCATTTCAATTACAGCATGACCGTATTGACCTTTACCACCTGATTGTTTAGCATATTTAGCTTCTGCTTTAACAGCTTTTCTAATTGTTTCCTTGTAAGCAACTTGTGGAGCTCCAACGTTACATTCAACTTTGAATTCTCTCTTAAGTCTATCAACGATGATATCTAAGTGTAATTCACCCATACCAGCGATAATTGTTTGACCTGTTTCTTCATTAGTCCAAGTCTTGAACGTTGGATCTTCTTCAGCTAATTTAGCTAAAGCCATACCCATTTTTTCTTGAGCTGCCTTAGTTTTTGGTTCGATAGCTACAGAAATAACTGGTTCTGGGAATTCCATTGATTCAAGAATTATAGGATCTTTTTCTGAACATAAAGTATCACCAGTACCTGTGTTCTTTAGTCCGATTACTGCTCCTAATTCTCCTGCTTCTAATGATTCAACTTCTTGTCTTGAGTTAGAATGCATCTTAACAAGTCTACCGATTCTTTCTTTCTTACCCTTAGTTGAGTTAAGAACATATGAACCGCTTTCCATTATACCAGAGTAAATTCTTGTGTATGCTAACTTTCCTACAAATGGATCTGTAGCAATTTTAAATGCTAGAGCTGATAACGGTTCGCCATCTGCTGCATTTCTTTCAGCTTCTTCTCCTTCTAAGTTAGTACCTTTTACAGCTGGAATATCTAATGGTGATGGTAAGTAATCAACAACACCATCTATCATTTGTTGAACACCTTTATTCTTATATGAAGAACCACAAATACAAGGATAAATTTCATTAGCTATAGTAGCTTTTCTTAAGCCAGCTTTTAATTCTTCCTCAGTGATTTCTTCTCCTTCTAAGTATTTCATCATTAATTCTTCATCAGCTTCAGCAATTGCTTCAATCATTGCTGCTCTATATTCTTCAGCTTTTTCAGCATATTCAGCCGGTATAGCTTCTTCTCTCATATCTTTTCCAAGATCATCGTAGAACAATATTGCAACATTTCTTATAAGGTCAATCATTCCTTGGAAATTTTCTTCGCTTCCTATTGGAATTTGAATTGGAACTGCATTACCCTTTAATCTATCTCTTACTGTGCTTATACATCTAAAGAAGTCTGCACCTGTTGCATCCATTTTATTAACATAAATCATTCTTGGAACACCGTATTTATCCGCCTGTCTCCAAACAGTTTCAGTTTGAGGTTCAACCCCACTCTTCGCATCTAAAACTGTAACAGCACCATCAAGTACTCTTAATGATCTTTCAACTTCTACTGTGAAGTCTACGTGTCCAGGAGTATCAATTATATTAAGTTCGTGTTCTTTCCACGCACATGTAGTAGCTGCAGAAGTAATTGTTATACCTCTTTCTTGTTCTTGAACCATCCAGTCCATTGTAGAAGCTCCATCATGAGTTTCACCTATTTTGTGATTGATTCCTGTGTAAAATAGTATACGTTCAGTTGTTGTTGTTTTACCAGCATCAATATGAGCCATTATACCAAAATTACGAAATTTATCTAAAGGATATTTTCTAGCCATTAATTGTCCTCCTCTCAAATAGTAAGTATAAATTTGACAAAACTGTCTTGGCGTAAGCCAAAACAGTTTATATATCTATTAGTATCTGTAATGAGCAAATGCTTTATTAGCTTCTGCCATCTTATGAGTATCTTCTCTCTTTTTAACAGCTGCTCCAGTATTATTAGATGCATCTAATAATTCTCCTGCAACTCTTTCGCACATTAACTTTTCGCCTCTTTTTCTAGCAGCTATTAACATCCATCTTATTCCTAAAGTCTGTCTTCTTTCTGTTCTAACTTCCATAGGAACTTGATATGTTGCACCACCTATTCTTCTGGCTTTAACTTCTAGTAATGGCATTACATTATTCATAGCTTCTTCAAAAACTTCTAAAGCTTCCTTACCACTTCTTTGAGCGATTAATTCAAATGCTTCGTAACAGATTTTTTGAGCTACACCTTTTTTACCATCTTCCATTATGCTGTTTATAAATTTTGTAACAACTTTTGAATTGTATACTGGATCTGGTAATACATCTCTTTTTGCTATATGTCCTTTTCTTGGCACTTTTCTTCCCTCCTTAACAATTTAAATTTAAGTTCATCGGTACTCGGTATTTTTCAATACCGCAAAGTGTTCTCCTCATACATCTATATAAACTAAAATTACAAATCTATGTAAATGCGAAGATTAGCACTAAACTAAGTTAACCTTATTTTTGTTTAGGTTTCTTAGCACCGTATTTTGATCTTCCTTGCATTCTGTTAGCTACGCCTGCGCAGTCTAACGCACCTCTTACAATATGGTATCTTACACCAGGAAGGTCCTTAACTCTACCACCTCTTATAAGAACAACACTATGTTCTTGTAAGTTATGGCCCACACCACCAATGTATGCAGTTACTTCAAATCCATTTGTAAGTCTTACTCTTGCAATTTTTCTTAACGCTGAGTTAGGCTTCTTTGGAGTTGTAGTTTTTACTACAGTACATACTCCTCTTTTTTGAGGGCATTCTTTAAGTGCTGGTGCAGTTGATTTTACTGCTGTTGACTTTCTGCCTTTTCTTACTAATTGGCTAATAGTTGGCATCTTTTCACCTCCCGAAATTTATTTATCTATTTAAATTAAGATAAACACTAAGTTATATAAACAATTAACTTTAATTAAAATTAATTATTTACTTAATAATTAATATATCACTATAAAATTGATTATAGCTTATACTTAAATACAAGTTTTACATATATATACATTTTAATAAAAACTCATGAAGATAAAACTTAATTTATCTTCATGATGTACTATTAACAAATATGTTTGCGTGGCTTTTAATAGCCACACAAACTGTATTTTATCATTTTAATATACGCATGTCAATAAAATTAATTATTCAACTATTTCTGTCTCATTTTCTTCTATTTTTTCATTTTTTGTATTTAAATTTAAACCTTTGTATTTCATCATGCCTGTTCCAGCTGGTATTAATTTACCGATGATTACATTTTCTTTTAATCCTATTAATGGATCAACTTTTCCTTTTATAGCTGCTTCTGTAAGAACTCTAGTAGTTTCTTGGAATGAAGCTGCTGATAAGAAACTATCTGTAGCTAACGCTGCTTTAGTTATACCTAATAAAGATTGTTCGCCTTTAGCTTCTTCTCCACCAAATTCTCTAACTTTATCATTTGCTTCTTGGAAATCAAAAATATCTATCATTATTCCTGGTAATAACTCAGTATCACCTGATTCAAGAATTTTTACTTTTCTAGTCATTTGTTTTACAACTACTTCAAGATGCTTATCATTGATATCAACACCTTGTAATCTATATACTTTTTGAACTTCTGAAAGTAAATATCTTCTAGCTCCATCTACACCTTTGATGTTCATAATATCATGAGGATTTACTGATCCTTCTGTTATTTCATCTCCAGCTTCAATATAGTCTCCATCAGATACTTTCAATCTTGATCCAAATGGAATATCATAGCTACGTTCGTCTCCGTCTGCACCCATAACAAATACAGCTCTCTTTTTCTTAGTTTCTTCAATTCTTACATTACCATGTATTTCACTTACTATAGCAAGCCCCTTTGGCTTTCTAGCTTCAAACAATTCTTCAACTCTAGGTAAACCTTGAGTGATATCTGATCCTGCAACTCCACCTGTATGGAATGTTCTCATTGTAAGCTGCGTTCCAGGTTCTCCTATTGATTGAGCTGCTATTATACCAACAGCTTCTCCTATATCAATTTTTTTAGCTGTTGCCATGTTCATTCCATAACACTTAGCACATACACCTATTTTACAATTACAAGTAAATGCAGATCTAATCTTAACTTTTTTGATTCCAGCAGAAACAACTTTATCCGCTATTATTGGATTCATATACTCATTTCTTGCTACTATTATTTCTCCACTATTAGGATCAACAACATCTTCTCCAGTATATCTACCAATTAATCTTTCTCTTAATTCTTCGATTACTTCAGAACCTTCTTTTATTTCAGATACATATATTCCATTATCTGTTCCACAATCTTCTTCTCTTACAATTACATCTTGACAGACATCAACAAGTCTTCTTGTTAAATAACCTGAATCGGCTGTTTTTAACGCTGTATCCGCATTACCTTTTCTAGCTCCATGAGTAGATATAAAGTATTCTAATACATCAAGACCTTCTCTAAATGATGCTCTGATAGGTAATTCAAGTATTTTTCCTGATGGACTTGCCATAAGTCCTCTCATACCAGCTAATTGCTTAATTTGAGATTTAGATCCTCTGGCTCCTGAATCTGCCATCATGTAGATTGGATTAAATTTATCCAAACTATCCATTAATGCATCCGCAACTTCTTCTGTTGTTTTAGTCCATTTTTCTATAACTCTTTCATATCTTTCATCTTCAGATATAAATCCTCTTTTATACATCTTTTCGATTTTATCTATTGTTTCATCTGCTTCATGTAATAAATCGTACTTAACTGGAGGTACTATCATATCTGATGCTGCAACTGTTACCGCACCAATTGATGAATAATGATATCCTAATGCTTTAATATTATCAAGCATTATTGATGTTTTTGTAGGACCATGTAGCATATAACTTTGATCTATTACTTTTCCTAATGACTTTTTAGTTACTAGGAAATCTATTTCTAAATTAAACTTTTCTTTTTCATCTTCTCTATTAACAAATCCTAAATCTTGAGGAATTGATTCATTAAAGATAAGTTTTCCTACTGTAGTTTTTATTATTCCTGATTTTAATACTCCATCTATTTCCTTGTATACTCTAACATTGATTTGCGCATGAATATCTATATATTTAGATTCATAAGCCATAACTGCCTCATCTTTATTAGAGAAAGTCATACCTTCTCCTTTAGCACCAGTTCTATCCATTGTTAAGTAATAAGAACCAAGAACCATATCTTGTGTTGGTACACAAACTGGTTTACCATCAGATGGTTTTAAAATATTTCCTGCTGCTAACATTAAGAATCTTGCTTCCGCTTGAGCTTCTACTGATAGCGGTACATGGACAGCCATTTGGTCTCCATCAAAGTCGGCATTGTACGCTGTACATGCTAATGGATGTAATTTAATTGCTCTTCCTTCTACTAATACAGGTTGGAATGCTTGAATTCCTAATCTATGTAGCGTAGGAGCACGGTTAAGTAATACTGGATGATCAGTAATAACTTCTTCTAACACATCCCATACTTGTGGTAAAACTCTTTCTACCATTCTCTTAGCACTCTTTATATTATGCGCAATTCCATCTTGAACTAATTTTTTCATAACAAATGGTTTAAATAACTCTAAAGCCATTTCTTTCGGAAGTCCACATTGATACATTTTCAATTCTGGTCCAACAACGATAACTGATCTACCAGAATAGTCAACTCTCTTACCAAGTAAGTTTTGTCTAAATCTACCTTGCTTACCCTTTAACATATCTGAAAGAGATTTTAAAGGTCTATTTCCTGGACCTGTTACCGGTCTACCTCTTCTACCATTATCAATAAGAGCATCTACTGCTTCTTGAAGCATTCTCTTTTCATTTCTTACGATGATATCTGGTGCTCCTAAATCTAATAATTTTTTCAATCTATTGTTTCTATTAATAACTCTTCTATATAAGTCATTTAAATCAGATGTTGCAAATCTTCCTCCATCTAATTGAACCATAGGTCTTAAATCTGGTGGAATTACAGGAATTACATTTATAATCATCCATTTAGGATTATTTCCTGATTTAGCAAAAGATTCTACAACTTCTAATCGTCTTATAATTCTTACTCTTTTTTGACCTGTGCTTTGTTTTAAGTCTTCTTTAAGTTCTTTAGAACCTGCAATTAAGTCTATTTGTCCAAGCAGGTCTTGAATCGCTTCAGCACCCATTCCAGCAACAAAGCTATCCTCACCATATTTATCTATTGCTTCTCTATATTCTTTTTCATTAAGCAATTGTTTCTTTAATAATGGTGTTTCTTTTGGATCTATTACTATATAAGATGCAAAATATAAAACTTTTTCTAAAGCTCTTGGTGACATATCCATTAATAATCCCATTCTTGATGGAATTCCCTTAAAATACCAAATGTGAGAAACTGGAGCAGCCAGTTCAATGTGCCCCATTCTTTCTCTTCTTACTTTAGCTTTTGTAACTTCAACTCCGCATCTGTCACAAACTATACCTTTATATCTTACTCTCTTATACTTTCCACAATGACATTCCCAGTCTTTCATAGGTCCAAATATTCTTTCACAGAAAAGACCATCTTTTTCTGGCTTTAATGTTCTGTAATTAATAGTTTCAGGTTTTTTTACTTCTCCTCTTGACCACTCTCTTATTTGTTCTGGAGATGCTAAACCAATTTGTATGGCATCAAAATTATTTAACTCAAACAAGGGTAAATCCTCCCTTCAAAATTAATGTTCATCATTAAAATCATCTAATTCTAGATCAGTTTCAAGTGTTTCTATTTCAAAATTTTCATCATATTCAATTTCATCAAGATCTTCTCTGTATCCATCTTCAGTTTCAGTTTCAGTTTCAACTTCAACTTCCTCGATGTTGCTCTCTACTACCGGTACTACTGGAACACTTTCTTCTGAACCTTCTATATTAACTTCTAAATCTGCTATTTCATCATCAGTATATTCTTTTAAACTAACTTCTTGATGATTTTCATTTAAAACTTTAACATCTAAGCATAATGCTTGAAGTTCTTTTATAAGTACCTTAAATGATTCTGGTACTCCTGGTTCAGGTATATTTTCACCCTTAACAATAGCTTCATATGTTTTTACTCTACCTACAACATCATCTGATTTAACAGTTAATATTTCTTGTAATGTATGAGCTGCTCCATAAGCTTCAAGAGCCCAAACTTCCATTTCTCCAAATCTTTGACCACCAAATTGAGCTTTACCTCCTAGTGGTTGTTGTGTAACTAAAGAATATGGACCAGTTGATCTAGCATGAATCTTGTCATCAACTAGATGGGCAAGTTTTAAGATATACATTATACCTACTGTTACTAGATTATCAAACGGTTCTCCAGTTCTACCATCATATAATACAGTTTTTCCATTTGCATTATATCCAGCTTTTTCTAAGCATTCTTCTATTTCATTTTCAGTAGCACCATCAAATACAGGTGTTGATATATGCCAACCTAATTTGCTAGCTGCCCAACCTAAATGAACTTCTAGTACCTGACCAATGTTCATACGTGAAGGTACGCCTAGCGGATTTAAACATATTTGTAACGGTCTACCGTCTGGTAAGAATGGCATATCTTCTTCAGGTAATATTCTTGAAATAACCCCTTTATTACCATGACGTCCAGCCATTTTATCTCCTACTGATATTTTTCTCTTTTGAACGATATAGCATCTTACAAGTTCATTTACTCCTGGATTTAATTCATCTCCATTTTCTCTTGTAAACACTTTAATATCAACAATTATTCCAGCTTCTCCATGAGGAACTCTTAAAGAAGTATCTCTAACTTCTCTTGCTTTTTCTCCGAATATTGCTCTTAATAATCTTTCTTCTGCTGTAAGTTCAGTTTCTCCCTTAGGTGTAACTTTACCAACTAAGATATCTCCTGATCTTACTTCAGCACCTATTCTAATAATACCTCTATCATCTATATCTTTAAGTGCATCTTCACTTACATTAGGTATATCTCTAGTTATTTCTTCTGGTCCTAGTTTAGTATCTCTTGCTTCACATTCATATTCTTCAATATGCATAGATGTGAATACATCCTCTCTAACTAGTTCTTCTGAAATAAGCATGGCATCTTCATAGTTATAACCTTCCCAAGTTATAAAGCCCATTCTTATGTTCTTACCTAATGCAATTTCTCCTAAGTCAGTTGAAGGACCATCAGCAAGAACTTGATTCTTGAATACTATTTCACCTTTATTTACTATAGGTCTTTGATTTATACAACTACTTTGGTTACTTCTCTTAAACTTTAGTAGTCTGTAATTATCAGTTCCTCCATCTGAGTCTCTCTTAACTCTAATTTCATTAGCAGATACAAATGTAACAACTCCAGCATTTCTAGCTTTTGGAAGAACTCCAGAGTCTACAGCGGCTTTAAATTCTATTCCAGTACCAACGATTGGTGCTTGAGGTTTTAATAACGGAACTGCTTGACGTTGCATGTTAGATCCCATAAGAGCTCTTGATGCATCATCATTTTCAAGGAAAGGTATCATCGCTGTTGCTACTGATACGATTTGTCTTGCTGATACGTCCATTAAATCAACATCTGTTGATGGAACTACTAATACATCTTCTAAGTATCTAACAGTTACTTTTTTGTCTACAAAATAACCATTTTCATCTAATGGTTCTTTTGCTTGAGCAATTAAGCATTGATCTTCTTCATCTGCTGTAAAATATCTTATTTCTTCAGTTGCTCTAGCATTTTCTTTATCTACAATTCTATATGGTGTTTCTATAAATCCATATTCATTAACTCTAGCAAAAGTAGCTAATGAGTTTATAAGACCTATATTTGGACCTTCCGGTGTTTCTATAGGACACATTCTACCATAATGAGAATGATGAACGTCTCTAACTTCGAACCCAGCTCTTTCTCTTGAAAGACCCCCTGGTCCTAATGCTGACAATCTTCTCTTATGTGTTAATTCTGATAATGGATTTGTTTGATCCATGAATTGAGATAATTGTGAACTACCAAAGAATTCTTTTATAGCTGCTGCTACTGGTCTTATATTGATTAACATTTGAGGAGTTATTGATTCTTGGTCTTGAATAGTCATTCTTTCCTTAACTACTCTTTCCATTCTAGATAAACCAATTCTGAATTGGTTTTGTAATAATTCTCCTACTGATCTTAATCTTCTATTTCCTAAATGATCTATATCGTCAACATAACCTATTCCATAAGGCAATCCTAGTTCATAACTAATAGTTGCAAATATATCATCTTTTATGATATGTTTTGGAATAAGTCTGCTTAAGTTTTTCTTGATTTCTTCTTTTATAGTTGTTTCATCAGAATAATTATCTAATATTTCTCTTAAAGTTGGATAATGTACTAACTCCTTTATTTGTAAGTCACTTACGTCAAAAGGCACTTGTTTTGTTATATCTACAAAATTATTGCTAATAACTCTAACAAGTTTATCATCAACTAATATGTCTACTGATTTTATTCCTGCATTTTGAATGTCTTCTGCTAATAATCTACTGATTTTTTGGCCTTTTTCAACCATAATTTCTCCAGTAGATGGATTAATTACATCCATTGCTGCTATTTGATTAGCAATTCTTAAATTTAATGCAAGCTTTTTATTGAACTTATATCTTCCAACTCTAGATAAATCATATCTTTTAGCATCAAAAAATAATGAATCTATTAATGATATTGCACTATCTACCGTTGGTGGTTCACCTGGTCTTAATCTTTTATATATTTCTAGTAATCCTTCTTCTCTAGTTTTAGTATTATCTTTTTCAATACTTGCTCTGAATCTTTCATCTTCACCAAAGAAGTCTAATAATTCTTGATCGCTTCCAAATCCCATAGCTCTTGCTAAAATAGTAATTGGAAGTTTTCTTGTTTTATCAATTCTCACATAGATAATATCATTAGAGTCTGTTTCATACTCTAACCAAGCACCTCTGTTTGGAATTACTGTAGCTGAATATAGCTTTTTACCAGTTTTATCAATTGAATAATTGTAATACACACCTGGTGATCTAACTAATTGGCTTACAATAACTCTTTCTGCACCATTAATTATAAAAGTACCTTGTTCAGTCATTAATGGAAAATCTCCCATAAATACTTCTTGTTCTTTAATTTCACCAGTTTCATTGTTTTGCAATCTTACTGAAACTTTTAACGGTGCCGCATAAGTTGCATCTCTTTCTTTACACTCTTCAACAGAATACTTGATATTATCCATATCAAGCTTGTAATCTACAAATTCTAGCACTAAATTTCCTGTAAAATTTGTAATAGGATTGATATCTTCAAAAACTTCATGCAGTCCTTCTCTTAAAAACCACTGATACGAATCTAATTGCACTTCAATTAGATTTGGCATTTCTGTAACGTCTTTGACTTTACCAAAACTCATTCTCGTTCTTTTTCCAACTTGGACAGGATGTACCATCAACTTTCACCCCTTGTATAAAGTAAAATAACCAAAAAACATACTTCCTCTAAGGACTTATGCTTTCGGATAGCGTCTTCTTTCAGTATAACCATTTTTGGTCAGATTATACTTATTTTTCCCACTTATATACACTTACCCACTATCATGGTTAAGTACATTATATGATACTATCATATAAAATTTTCATTGTCAATATATTAATAACGTAATTTTTTTGGGAAAAATTTAGATATTTTAACACTCTAATAGCTATAAAGCTATATAAAATATTTACTATATAAATCAACATTTTATATAGCTTTATAAAATGAGTTTAAAAAAGGTGCTATATAAGCACCTTTTTTATATATAAGAAATTAAATTACTTAACTTCTACTTCTGCTCCAACTTCAGCTAATTTAGCTTTCATGTCTTCTGCTTCTTCTTTAGATACAGCTTCTTTTAATGTCTTAGGAGCTCCATCAACTATTTCTTTAGCTTCTTTTAATCCTAATCCAGTAATTTCTCTAACTGCTTTTATAACTTTGATTTTGTTTGCACCAGCACTAGCTAGTATTACATCAAATTCAGTTTTTTCTTCTGCAGCACCACCTGCTACAGCTCCTGCTACAGCAACTGGAGCAGCTGCGCTTACTCCAAATTCTTCTTCGCAAGCTTTTACTAATTCATTTAATTCTAAAACGCTCATTTCTTTTATAGCTTGAATGATATCTTCTCTTGTCATTTTAAATAGCACCTCCGAAATTTTTTCATAAAATTTATAATTGTTTTTTATTCAGCATTATTCAGCTGATTCTGATTCCTTACTATCTTTAATTGCACTTAATAAGTATGCAAAGTTTGATAGTGGAGACTTGATACTTCCAAGAAGTTTTGCAATAAGAACTTCTTTTGAAGGAATTGTAGCAAGTTGTTTGATTTTTTCTGAGTCGTAGATTTCTCCTTCTACAACACCAGCTTTTAATTCTAATTTTTTATGATCTTTTGCAAAATCATTTAGGACTCTAGCTCCTACAGTAACATCTTCATATCCAAATGCAATAGCTACTGGTCCTTCTAAGTATTCAACAGCACCGTCTAAACCTAATTCTTTAGCTGCTATACTTACTAAAGTATTCTTATATACTTTGTATTCTACACCAGCTTCTCTTAAGTTTTTTCTAAGAGCTGTATCTTCTTCAACTGTTAAGCCTTGATACTTAGCGAACACAACTGCTTTTGCTTTTTCTAACTTTTCTTTGATTTCAGCAACTTTTGCTTCTTTAAGTTGTCTGTTCTTGTTCATGCTATGATCCACCTCCTCACAGTTTTAAACTGCTTAATTCTATTAAAAAAGATCTTCCCATAGACAGAGAAGATCTATAATAAACTTACTTATTATATACCTCGGTAGGTAGTTTAAACTTTATGCTTTCGCACCTACTGTCTATGGAAAATATATTTTTAACTTTCACAACGAATTAAAATATATCACATTTAATTCATTATGTCAATATTAATCTAAAGCTTTTGTTGGATTAATTTTTGCTCCTGGTCCCATTGTGCTAGAAACAGTAATTGATTTTAAGTATTGTCCCTTAGCAGCTGCTGGTTTAGCTTTAACTAAAGCTTCCATTAATGTTGTAAAGTTTTCTTTTAACTTTTCAGTTCCAAAAGATTTCTTTCCAATTGGGCAATGAACTATAGAAGTTTTATCAACTCTATATTCTACTTTACCAGCTTTAATTTCAGCAATTGCTTTAGCAACGTCAAATGTTACTGTACCTGATTTTGGATTAGGCATTAAACCCTTAGGTCCTAATACTCTACCAATTCTACCAACTACACCCATCATATCTGGTGTTGCAACAACTACATCATAATCGAACCAGTTTTCTGATTGGATCTTTTGAACTAAATCTTCAGCTCCAACGAAATCTGCTCCAGCTTCTTGAGCTTCAGTAGCCTTATCTCCCTTAGCGAAAACAAGAACTCTAACTGTTTTACCAGTTCCATTAGGTAATACAACTGCTCCTCTAACTTGTTGATCTGCATGTCTTGGATCTACTCCAAGTCTTACATGTAGTTCAATTGTTTCATCAAAGTTTGCTTTTGCAGTTTTTACAGTTAAATCTAATGCTTCAGTTGAGTTGTATAAAGCACTTTTATCTATTAGCTTTGAACTTTCAATATATTTCTTTCCCATTATAAGCCTCCTCTGTGGTATTAGCGGTTTTTACCTCCCACTTATTTTTACGAATTACTCTTGAATTGTTACTCCCATACTTCTTGCTGTACCTTCGATCATTTTCATAGCTGTTTCGATGCTAGCAGCATTTAAGTCTGGCATTTTAGTTTCAGCAATCTTTTTAACTTGTTCTTTAGTTAAACTTCCTACTTTTGTTCTATTAGGTACTCCTGATCCACTTTCTAATCCTAATTCTTTCTTGATTAGAACAGCAGCTGGAGGTGTCTTTAATATGAAACTAAAAGATCTATCTTGGTAAACAGTTATAACTACTGGTATTATTAACCCAGCTTGATTTGCTGTTTTTGCGTTAAACTCCTTACAGAATCCCATTATGTTTACACCGTGTTGACCTAATGCTGGACCAACTGGTGGTGCTGGTGTTGCCTTACCTGCTTGAAGTTGAAGTTTAATCATTCCAGTTACTTTTTTAGCCATTTTCGTTATTCCTCCTACACTGTGGTATATACGGACTTTTTTGTCCTCCCACTTATTTAAAATTAGTTTATATTCAAATTAAACTAATTTTTCAACTTGATTAAAGTCTAGTTCAGCAAGTGTTTCCCTGCCAAACATATCTACTAAAGCCTTTATCTTTTTCTTATCTAAAACTATCTCTTGTATTTTTGCTACTGAATCTCTTAAAGGTCCTGAGATAATTCTTATACTTTCCCCTACTTCTAAGTCAATCTCAACAGGCATTTCTAAAACTCCCATTGCTTCCACTTCTTCGTCAGAAAGAGGAACAGGCTTTGATCCTGGTCCCACAAATCCTGTAACTCCTCTTGTG
This sequence comes from Clostridium cagae, assembly GCF_900290265.1. Lineage (NCBI taxonomy): Bacteria > Bacillati > Bacillota > Clostridia > Eubacteriales > Clostridiaceae > Clostridium > Clostridium caccae. The sequence continues at coordinate 28,634 of NZ_OKRA01000002.1, read as the reverse complement.
TTTCTTACAACATACCAAGATTCATCAGTCATCAGCATTTTTATTAATACATAACCAGGAAATTTCTTTTTTAATGAGACTTTTTGTTTGCCATCTTTTTCTTCAATCACTTCTTCCATAGGCACTTGCATGTCATAAATTAGTGATTCAAGGCTTCTGTTTTCAATTGCTTTTTCTAGGTTTGCTTTAACCTTATTTTCGTATCCTGAGTATGTATGCACTACATACCATCTTGCTATATCACTCATACTTTTCAGGTGAATAAAAGATCACCCAAACCTCCCTTTACTTAAAATTAAAAATCATTTCAAAGAGGTTCTTGAAAATAAAATCTAATCCACCAACTAATATTATATATATTATGGCGAATACACCTACTGCAACAAATGCTTTTTTTGTCTCATCTTTTGAAGGCCAAGTTATTATTTTAAGTTCGGCCTTAACCTCTCTAAAAAAACTAAGTAAGCCGCTATTTTTAGGAGCATCTTTAGTTTTTGCAATATCTTTTACTGACATAACTTCACTTCCTTAAACGTAATTAAGTATATGTCACACTTTATTACTTCTATTTTGTTTCTCTATGAAGTGTGTGCTTTTTGCAGAATCTGCAATATTTGTTCATTTCTAATCTATCTGGGTTGTTCTTTTTGTTTTTCATAGAATCATAATTTCTTTGTTTACACTCTGTGCATGCTAAAGTTATTTTAGTTCTCATAACTGCACCTCCAATTTTTATATATAATAGTTCAAAAGATTCAATCTCTTATTTAAGCGTTACTTTCTACACAATATCATATAATATGTAAAATGTCAACGTCCTTTGAAGGGACCAGGTTTAGCACCCAGTCCATTTATTCTTCTTTAATATATTACTAAAATTAAGCGTTAATTTTAGTAACAACTCCTGATCCTACAGTTCTTCCGCCTTCTCTGATTGCGAATCTTAATCCTTCATCCATAGCTACTGGAGTGATTAATTCAACATTCATATCTATATGATCTCCAGGCATTACCATTTCCATTCCATCTGGTAATTTTATTGATCCTGTAACGTCTGTTGTTCTGAAGTAGAATTGTGGTCTATATCCATCAAAGAATGGAGTATGTCTTCCACCTTCTTCTTTTTTAAGTACGTATACTTGACCTACGAACTTAGTGTGTGGGTGTACTGAATTAGGTACTGCTATTACTTGACCTCTTTCGATGTCAGCTCTTTGAACACCTCTTAATAATGCTCCTATATTATCTCCTGCTTGCGCTTCGTCTAATAATTTTCTGAACATTTCGATTCCAGTTACAACAACTTTCTTCTTTTCTTCACTTAATCCTACGATTTCAACTTCGTCTCCTACGTGAAGTATTCCAGTTTCAACTCTACCAGTTGCAACTGTTCCTCTACCAGTAATTGTGAATACATCTTCTACTGGCATGATGAATGGTTTATCAGTTGCTCTTTCTGGTGTTGGAATGTAGCTATCTACTGCTTCCATTAATTCTAAGATTGGAGCAATTGCTGTTTCATCTGTTGGGTTTTCTAATGCTTTTAATGCAGATCCTTTTATTACTGGAATATCATCTCCTGGGAAGTTGTATTCGCTTAATAATTCTCTAACTTCCATTTCAACTAATTCTAATAATTCTTCGTCATCTACCATATCTGCTTTGTTTAAGAATACTACAATGTAGTCAACTCCAACTCTTGATGCTAGTAGGATATGTTCTCTTGTTTGTGGCATTGGACCATCTGCTGCTGAACAAACTAAGATAGCTCCATCCATTTGTGCTGCTCCTGTGATCATGTTCTTAACATAGTCAGCATGTCCTGGACAGTCAACGTGAGCGTAATGTCTGTTTTCTGTTTCATACTCAACGTGTGCAGTATTGATTGTGATTCCTCTTTCTTTTTCTTCTGGAGCCTTATCTATTTCTGCATAGTTGAAAGCTTCTGCAAATCCTCTGTTTGCTAATACAGTTGTGATTGCAGCTGTTAATGTTGTCTTACCGTGGTCTACGTGACCGATTGTTCCGATATTTACATGTGGTTTACTTCTCTCAAATTTTTCTTTTGACATTCTAAATTCCTCCTCTTATCCTTTAATAAACTTTGCCTAGTGTTTTTTATTTTATAATTGGAGCTCGCGATCGGGATTGAACCGACGACCTCCGCCTTACCAAGGCGACGCTCTACCTACTGAGCTACGTGAGCACTCATATCTTGACATTTTCTTGATATACCAATTATAAAGTTTACTATTATTCGTTTTGTTTGTCAATATAATTTGATTACTTTATACCCAAGCATTTTTCAAGCTTTCGCTTTACTCTCTGCAATGCATTATCAATTGATTTTGAATGCCTATCCAAATCACAAGCAATCTCTTGATAAGACTTTCCGTCTAGGTATGACATAAGAACTTCTAACTCTAAATCAGACAAGACTTTAGCAATTGCAGCTTCAATGTTATCCATATGTTCCTTATTTATTAAAAGCTCCTCAGGATCTGAAATTTTTATTCCAGATAACACATCTAATAATGTTCTTTCTGATTCTTCTTCATAAATAGGTTTGTTTAATGAAACATAAGTATTTAAAGGAATGTGTTTTTGTCTAGTTGCAGTTTTAATTGCAGTTATAATTTGTCTTGTTACACATAACTCTGCAAAAGCTTTAAATGAAGTTAATTTATCAGCTTTAAAGTCTCTTATTGCTTTGTATAGGCCTATCATACCTTCTTGATATATATCTTCTCTATCTGCCCCTATTAAGAAATAAGATTTTGCTTTTGCCTTAACAAAATTTTCATATTTGGAAATCATATATTCTTGTGCTCTAGTATTTCCATTTTTAGCTTCTAATACAACTTCTTCATCTAATTTATCTTTAAACTCTAAAAACTCACCCAATATTCACTCTCAACTTTCTCATTATAATCACTGTATATCCTATGTAAACAATTATAACGCAGTAAAAATATCTTAGTCAATTAAATTTACTCACTTCTTCTTATTTTTTCTAATTTTTTCAACATTTCCAAATCAATGTTATCACTAAGTATGTTTTTATCTGAAACTTTACTTTTATTCTTCCTTTTTCTTATAGAATTCTCTACATCTAAAACTTCATTGTAAAATTCTAAAGATGACCTTCTTACTGCCCCTCTTTGGAAAATAGTTTGCTGTTCTAGCCAATCAGACGTAACAACAATAACCTCATATTTTCGACCTAATAAATTAACTTCTTTTTCTATATAGCTATCTGCTGTTTCTCCATCCTTCGTAAAAATTATTGATAAATTTTTATTTACTGCTTCTAATTTTTGAATACTACCTGGTACTTTATGAGCATCAAAAACGATTATTACTTTACAGTCATTATAAACCCCATAATTATGCATAGTGTCTATTAATGATCTTCTGGCACCATCAAAATTATTATTCTTTTTTATTTTTAAATCTGGCCAACTATTTATAACATTATATCCATCAACAAAAATAATTTTCACAATAGTTACCTCTTAATTCATTCTACTTTAAGCGACCTTTTAATACTTCATACATAATTATACCACCTGCTACAGAAGCATTTAAAGAATTAATCTTGCCTACCATAGGTATTTTGATTAATTTATCACATTTTTTTAATGTCAATTTTGATATTCCTTTTCCTTCATTACCAATTATAATAGCACATGGACCACCAAAATCAGTTTGATAACTATATTCTTCCGCTCTTATATCTGTTCCATAAACCCAAATCCCTTTTTCTTTTAATTCATCTATTACTGAATTTAAGTTTGTAACTCTCGCTACTTTTACATGTTCTATAGCACCTACTGAAGATTTGTAAACCATAGTTGTTACTGATGCACTTCTTCTTTTTGGTATTATTATTCCATGAACTCCAAATAATTCTGCTGTTCTAATAATAGATCCTAAATTATGTGGATCCTCTACTTCATCTAAAATTACTATAAATGGATTTTCACCTTTTTTTTCTGCTAATTCTAGAATATCCGATACTTCTGAATACTCATATGGAGTTACTCTTGCAATAACACCTTGGTGAACCGCATTATTACACATAGAATCTAGTTTTCTTTTATCAACTTCTTTTATTAAGATCTTTTTGTCCTTTGCCTTTGATATTATGGCATTTATTGATCCCTCTAATTTAGAATTAGATATATAAAGAGTTTCTATCGTTCTCTCAGTTTTTAAAGCTTCTAAAACAGCATTTCTTCCAATTATTATATCTTCTCTTTCTTCAAAACTATTATCATATGAATTATTCTCAACTACTCTATTTTTATTGATTTCTCTCTTATTACCTTTATTATTTTCTCTATTTTTATCTCTTTTATTACCTGCTTTTGTATTTTCCCTCATTAAATTACACCTCTTTTTCATTTAAAACTACAACACTTTTTTCTAACATGAATTCTAATCTTTCTTTGTTACCTATTAAATATAGATACCCGATCAATGCTTCAAATCCTGTTGCCATTCTATAGTCTCTAACGTCAGCATTTTTAGGAACTGTTGCAGATTTAGCATTTCTTCCTCTTTTGTATATTCTAAGCTCTTCTTCTGTTAAGTATTCTTCTAAGTTATGCATAATATTTGATTGTGCTTGAGCTTTTACATAGCTAATTGCTTTTCTATGAATTTTATTAGCACTTAAACCTTCGTTTTCAGCTAAAATATAAGTTCTTATAAATATTTCATAAACCCCATCTCCTATTATTGCTAATTGAAGAGGATTTAATGTTCTTACATTTGCTTCATTAAATTCTCTTATTTTTAAATCATCTAACATAATTTATCCCATCCTTTAAATAAGGGCTGCAATTTGCAGCCCTATCTAATTAATTTATTTTTTTCCATCTAACACCTTGAGGTGTATCTTCCAAAACAATTCCTCTGTCTTTTAAATCGTCTCTTATTTTATCAGATAAAGCAAAATCCTTATTTTTTCTTGCATCTTGTCTTTGTTGTATTAAAGACTCTATTTCATCTTCTAAGCTGCCTTTGGTTATTTTTTGAAGTAGACCTAATGGTGCTCCTAATTCTCTTATAAGATCTAATGCTTTATTAACTAACTCTTTAGATGAATTTATATTTATATTTGTATTAGTATCTTTAGTTAACTCAAATAAAACGGTAAGTGCATCTGCTGTATTAAAATCGTCATCCATTTTTTCAATATATTTTTCTCTATATTTCTTTAAAGAATTTAGATAATTAGCTTCTTCTTCACTTATGTTTTCTCTTGAAACTTCATCAATCAAATTTTCTAAGTTACCTATTGCATTGTATAATCTTTCTACTGACGCTTTTGCAGAATCTAATAAATCTTTGCTAAAGTTTATTTGTAATCTATAATGAGCTGACATCATGAAAAATCTTACAACATCTGAATCATACTCTTTTAATATATCTCTAGCAGTAAAGAAATTATTTAAAGACTTAGACATCTTTTGATTATTAATATTTACATATGCTGAATGCATCCAATAATTAGCAAATTTCATTCCTGTTAATGCTTCGCTTTGAGCAACTTCATTTTCATGATGTGGGAATGTTAAATCCATACCACCTGCATGAATATCTATTGTATCACCCAATATTTTTTTTGCCATACATGAACATTCTATGTGCCATCCTGGTCTTCCCATTCCCCAAGGACATTTCCAAGCTGGTTCTCCTGGTTTTTGAGATTTCCATATAGCAAAGTCCATAGGATCTTTCTTTCTTTCATCTGCAACAGATGAAGTTCTGTTACTTGCACCCATTTGTAAATCTTCTATACTTTGACCTGATAATTTACCATAATCATTGAATTTTTTAGTATTAAAGTATACATCTCCTTCAACTTCATATGCATAACCTTTTTCAATTAATTGTGCAACAAAATCAATAATATCTTCTATATATTCAGTTGCTCTCGGGTTAACTGTAGCTCTTTCTATTTGAAGCTTATCAGCATCTTCATAATACTCTTTTATATATTTATCGCCAATTTCTTTTACAGTTGTTCCTTCTTCATTAGCTTTTTTAATCATCTTATCATCTATATCTGTAAAATTTTGAACGAATTTAACTTCATATCCTCTATACTCTAAATATCTTCTAATTGTATCAAATACTATAAATGTTCTTCCATTTCCTATATGAAAGAAATTATATACTGTTGGGCCACAAACATACATTTTGACCTCACCTGGAGTAATAGGGATAAATTCTTCTTTTTTTCTTGTTAAAGTATTAAATATCCTCATTAACTTTTTACCTCCTGTGTTATCTTAATTTTAGATTATTTTTATCAAATTCACCTTTTACCATTTGACAAACATCCTCTATTTTAACTACTTCCATATCGCCAATTCTAAGTTTAAACTCAACTTCACCATCTACAATCTTCTTTCCTACTGTTATTCTCATAGGAATTCCCATTATTTCTGAATCTTTAAATTTAACTCCTGCTCTTTCATTTCTATCATCTAATAATGCTTCAACACCCATAGATTTTAAATCTTCATAAAGTTTAGTAGCTATTTTCACTTGTTCTTCATCTTTAACATTTACAGCAATTACTGAAACGTGGTATGGAGCAACGGCTAAAGGCCATACTATGCCATTTTCATCATTATGTTGTTCAATTATAGATGCCATAGTTCTTGTAACACCAATTCCATAGCAGCCCATTATAAATGGAGCTTCTTTTCCATTTTCAGCTATAAATTTAGCATCCATTGCTTCTGAATACTTAGTTCCTAATTTAAAGATATGGCCAACTTCTGTTCCTCTAGAAATGGTAAGTTTTCCTCCACATGTTGGGCATGCTTCTCCTTCTACTACATTTCTATAGTCACCAATTGTGCCTTCAAAATCACGTCCATAATTTACATTTTTAATATGATATCCAGTTTCATTTGCTCCTGTTACAAAGTTACACATGTTCTTAACTTCTTTATCTACTAATATTAAATCAGCTTTTATCCCTATTGGTCCAGCAAATCCAATTCCACAACCTGTTGCATTCATATACTCTTCATGAGATGCCATTTCTATATCTCCTGAAGCATTTGAAGCATTAGCTACTTTAACTTCATTAACTTCTCTGTCACCCCTTACAAATACAGCAACTATTTTTCCATCAACATTATATAATAAAGTTTTAACTGTCTTTTTAGAAGATATATTTAAAAATTCTGATACTTCGTCTATTCCTCTACTATCTGGAGTAGATACTTTTTCAACTTCCATTAATTCTTCTTTTTCAGCTTCTTCTAATCTAGCAGTTGCTTTTTCAATGTTAGCTGCATAATTACATTCAGTACAGAAAACAATATCGTCTTCTCCAACTTCTGATTTAACCATAAATTCTGCTGAATTTGATCCTCCTATAGCTCCTGAATCTGCTTCAACACATTTTGCATCTAATCCACATCTATTAAAAATTTTAACATATGCTTCATACATTTTATTATATGAAAGATCTAATCCTTGTTGATCCTTATCAAAACTATATGCATCTTTCATAACAAATTCTCTTGATCTCATAACTCCAAATCTAGGTCTACGTTCATCTCTATATTTTGTTTGAATTTGATATAAATTCACAGGTAATTGCTTATAAGATTTAATTTCATTTTTAGCTATATCAGTAAACACTTCTTCATGTGTAGGTCCTAAACAGAAATCTCTTTCATTTCTATCTTTTACCCTAAACATTTCAGCTCCATAAGCATCCCATCGGCCTGATGATTGCCATAATTCTGCTGGAATCATAGCTGAAGCTAAAAATTCTTGAGCTCCTGCTTCATTCATTTCTTCTCTAATTATATCTTCAACCTTTTTTAAAGCTTTAAGTCCTAATGGCATATAATTATATATTCCTGATGCCATTTTTCTTATCATTCCTGATCTAAGCATAAGCTTATGGCTATCAATTTCTGCTTCTGCTGGAACTTCTCTTAGTGTAGATATTAACATGTTAGACATTTTCATAGTTAAAATTCCTCCAAATATATATTTTTTATATTAAAGTGGTTTTAAAAATAATAAAAAAAGTCCACCCTATATCTTAGGGCGAACTTATAATCGCGGTACCACCTAAATTTGTTCTCTAATAATGATAACGGTATTAAACCGATAGTTTTTACCTATTACTCCGAAGCTGGTTCAAAATCTAATGAAAATCTTACAGCCAAGGATTTTCTCTCTTAAAGGCGATTTCTACTATTCTTCATCAAAGCTTTTATATGATTTTACAATTAACTTAATTCATTATAACTTTTTGTAATTTGACTGTCAATATCTTATCTGTAGGCTATCTATTTACTAAATATTCACCAATAATAAGATCTTCTAGAGTAGTAATTTTTATGTTTGTATACTCTCCCGGATATATATAAACCTTATTCCCAAAATATTCAACTACCATAGTATCGTCTGTAATATTAACATTTTCATTTTTTATTTTTTTATGACAGTCATATATTAAATCAAATTTAAATGCTTGAGGTGTTTGAACTGATATTAAATGGCTTCTATTAGGTGTATCAATAGAAAACCTATTATCATCTATTATTTTAATTGTATCTTTGGGCATAACCCCTGGTGCTGCTGCACCATATTCTTCTGAATATTTTATAGCATTTTCTATTGTTTCCTTTGATACAAAAGGTCGTACTCCATCATGAATTAGTACAATATCCGATCCTTTTGCTTCAATCAATCCATTATATACAGAATCGTAACGTTCATCGCCTCCAGCAACAATTTTATTAACTTTCAAATAATTTTTTTCTAATATTTCCTTCTCACAGTAATCTATTTCGTGAGATGGCACTACCAATATAATATTATCTACTAATTTACAATCTAAAAAACTTTTAATGGTGTAATAAAGAATGGGCTTACCATTCAAACTAAGATATTGCTTACTTTGAACAGTGCCCATTCTTTTACCTTTTCCACCAGCTACTACTATTGCACTAACCATATAGAAAAGCTCCTTTTCTTAATTATCTTTTGGTTTGGCAAATATCATTCTTCCAGCCGCAGTTTGTAAAACTGATGTAACTATAACAGTAATTGTTTGACCGATGTATTTTTTACCACCCTCTACAACTATCATAGTGCCATCATCTAAATATCCTACTCCTTGGGTTGATTCTTTACCATCTTTAATCATATCTACATGCATTTCCTCACCTGGTAAAACTACTGACTTTATCGCATTTGATAATTCATTTATATTTAACACAGGCACTCCTTGAAATTCCGCAACTTTATTTAAATTATAATCGTTAGTTATTACTTTTCCGTTTAATGTTTGAGCAAGTTTTAATAATTTACTATCTACTTCACTTATTTTGGGAAAATCGCCTTCCCAAATTTGTGTTTCAATTGAAAGTTCTTTTTGTATTCTATTTAATATATCTAATCCTCTTCTGCCCCTATTTCTCTTTAAAGAATCCGAAGAATCTGATATATGTCTTAATTCATCTAAGACAAAGTTAGGAATTACTAAAGGACCTTCTATAAACCCTGTTTCACAAATATCAAATATCCTACCATCAATTATAACCGATGTATCTAGCACTTTTGCTACACCTTTTACATTACTACCTTTTGATTTCTTTTCTTTACCTGTATTCTTCTTTATATTAGAAAGTAATGCTATTATGTCATCTTTTTTCTTAACTAATATATCTGCACCTATTATCGCTGATATTATATTTAAAAATATAAATAACATAGGTCCAAATTTATCATCTATTCCATTTATTGGTTTTGCAATAAAACTCATTAATATTAAAGCTATAATAGCTCCTAATACTCCACAAATAATTTCAATTAATGTAAGCTTTTGAATATTCTTTTCTATATATTCAACCAAATTAAAAATAGCTTTATATATAATTGGAGATACAATATATAATATAATTCCAAATAATAACGATATAATGGTTATAAATGCTATGGAACCTGTTAATGTAGATAAATATTTCATTTCCTTAATATTCGGTATATCTAACAAAGATTTTGCTATAATATAACCAACTAATAAACCTATGGCCGAAAAAATTCCTCTTATAATCTTTTTTAACAAATATCTCACCCCTTCCTAAATTGTCACAATAATACATACTAATTCATTTCTATATATTAACTGTTATTAATTATATCACACTATATATATATCTAAAATGAATAATTTATTAAGTTTATCTAAATCTCCCCCTATCAATTAATATAATTCTTCTGTATTATATACATGTATTCCAAATCTTAATCCCATATTAGTAAAATAGTCTGAAAGTATTTATAATTACTTAAAGTAAAATTAAATTATCTCAAGGAGTTGAGGCGTATGAAAGATATAATATTTGATGATTTTCAAAACTCTGTAAATGATTCTTTGTTAAGACATAAAAGTATCTTAGATATACTTACTAAATATAGTGAATCTAGTTCTAGAGTTAATAGGGCAGTTGCAAAATCTGTTACAAATTGCGGATGCATAAATATTAATGCTTCTAAACAAAATTCATTAAATGAAGATAAATCTGTTGACGACTTATCTACCTACTTAGAATCTCACTTAAGTGGTGAACTTTGTGAAAATTGTCGTGAAATCATAGAAAAAGAGATTGGTAATAATCTTTTTTATCTTACTTCTTTGTGCAATAATCTAGATATAAATTTATATGATGTTCTGCTTAAAGAGCACGACAAAATAAATACACTTGGAAAATTTGCTTTTAGATAATAAAAAATCGGTTTACCTTTTGTGGTAATACCGATTTTCTACTTTTATATCTTTTTATTTAAAAGAATTTGTTCTCTTATTCTTTTTAACCCATCTTTAATTGCCTTTGCTCTTGCTTCACCAATTCCCTCAACAATATCAAGTTCATCAATATCTGCTTCTATAACATTGTTTAATTCTTTAAATTCTTTAATTAAGTTTTCTATTACAGTAGATGGTATTCTAGGAACCTTACCTAATATTCTATATCCTTTAGCTGATATAAGCGTATCTACAAGGGGCTCCCCAGCATGACCTAAAACTCTTGCAATTGCATCTAGATCTAAAAGTTCAGTTGCACTTAATTTTTGTATTTGTTCATATACTTCATTATGTCCATCTTCATCTTTGCAATAATCTCTAATTAATAATATTCCATCTCTCTCTATATGCTTAACAAGCTCATTTAACTGCATGGATATAAGTCTTCCTTCATTTCCCAATTCTAGGATATACATGTTTATTTCTTCTACTATTCTCATTACCATTTCAGTTCTTTGAATTGCAGTAACAACATCAAATAAAGTTGTCAAATCTTGAAACTCTAAAAGATTTAAGTTGTTAATTACTCTTTCCAACACAGACACATACTTCTCTAATGTTTGAATAGCTTGATTTGCTCTAGCCAAAATTACGCTACTATCTCTTAAAACATATTTTATATCACCTTTATATACAGTTATTATATTTCTTCTTTGAGATATAGCAATTACTATGTTATTAGTTTGCTTAGCTATTCTGTGTGCAGTTCTATGCCTAGTACCAGTTTCATGTGTTATAATTGAAGGATCTGGTATAAGTTGAGCATTAGCACATACAATTTTTTTTAAATCTTCACTAATTACTATTGCGCCATCCATTTTAGCTAATTCATAAACATACGATGGACTATAATCAGAATTAAGATTAAATCCGCCATCTACTGTATCCATGACTTCTTTATTATCTCCAATTACAATTAGTCCTCCTGTTTTAGCTCTAAGGATATTTTCAAGCCCTTCTCGTAGTTGAGTGCCTGGGCACATAATTTTTAAAGTATCTTTTATTTTCATTCCCTTTTCTAATCTCATACACTCACCTGTTCTTATCAAAATATCTTATTTATTACTTCCATTAAATGTCTGATACCTATTACTTTTATATTCTTTGTTTTTATTTTATCTAAATTTCTTTCAGGAATTATTACATTCTTAAATCCAAGTTTTTCAGCTTCTTTTACTAATCGTTCAGCTGATGATATTGGTCTTATTTCTCCAGTTAACCCAACTTCTCCTACCATCAATGCTTTATCTAATTTAAATTCTTTAGATTTCGCACTAGATATTAATGCTAATGCTAAACCTAAATCTGCAGATGTTCCATCTATATTAAGTCCGCCTACTACATTAACATATACATCTTTATTATAGAAAAACATTTTTAGCTTCTTTTCTAAAACTGCTAATATTAAACTCAATCTTTGATTGTCAATTCCAACAGCTGTTCTTCTCGGCATTGGAGCCTTAGTTTCACTTACCAATGCTTGAATTTCTATTAAAATAGGTCTAGTACCTTCCATAATTCCAACAACTACAGAACCTTCTTGATTAGCACTAGTATCCTCTAAAAATATTTTTGATGGATCAAATACTTCTACTAGACCTTCTTGTTGCATTTCAAATACGCCAATCTCACTAGTAGTTCCAAAACGATTCTTCATAGTTCTTAAAATTCTATATTCTTCTGTTCTTTCACCTTCAAAATATAAAACTGTATCAACCATATGTTCTAAAACTCTGGGACCTGCTAACTCACCTTGTTTGGTTACATGTGCAACTAGGAAAAATGGTATGTTTTTACCTTTACACATTCTCATAATAGTATTTGAACATTCTTTAACCTGAGATACACTACCTGGTGCTGAAGAAACACTCTCCTTAAATACAGTTTGAATTGAATCTATTATAACAAAATTAGGATTAATTTGTTCTATATATATTGAAATAGCGTCTAAGTTTGTTTCAGATATTATAAATAAGTTTTCACTATTTACACCTAATCTGTCTCCTCTAATTTTTATTTGTTCTTCTGATTCTTCTCCAGATACATACAGAACTTTACCATATTTTACAGCTATATTATTTGCTGTTTGTAATAGCAGTGTAGATTTTCCTATTCCAGGATCTCCTGAAATTAAAGTTAATGATCCTCTAACTAATCCACCACCTAAAACTCTATTAAGTTCTTTTATTCCTGTATCATATCTTTCTTTTTCTCCAGATTTTATATCTCTTATATTTTTAGGTTGGTTATTTTGTACTATGTTATTAGCTTTTAATGAAGTTACTACTTTACTGTCATCTTTTATTTCTTCATTAAAAGTATTCCAGTTATTACATGATGGACATTTCCCCAACCATTTAGGAGCTTCATATCCACATTGTTGACATATATATGTAGATTTTATTTTAGCCATACAAATTCCTTTCTTGCTTTAAGATTCAACCACTATATTCATTAATAATTTTATAATAACATAAATTTTAATATTAATTATGACTTTTAAGTAAAATTATAATCAACACTTTCAATAAAATACTATTTATTAATAATATTATCCAAATTTAGTAATTAAATTTACCATTATATTTAAACAAAAATTTTTCATTAATTTAAAACCCTATTTTGTATAAATAATCAATTCATTACAAAAACTATTTATATAATTTAAGGAGATGATAATATGATAACTAAAGATTCTTTTAATAATGTTACACTTCCTTCTAAAAATATATTAAGAGATAATGATGGGCATGTTTTTCAACATAATTTTGACAATACATATTCTCAAAATGAATTTTCTAATTTAGTTTTAAACTCTAATTTAGAAAATAATAATATTATAAAGTAATTGCTATATTATTTCTTAAGTATTATAATGTTTTAAACAATAGTTATTATTAGTTAAGGAGTGTTATTATGGTAAAAGTTTATACTACAGATTCTTGTCCGTGGTGTGTTAAAGTTAAAAATTACTTAAAATCAAAAAGTGTTGATTTTGAAGAACTAAATGTTCAAGAAGATATGATTGCTAGAGAAGATATGGTTAAAAAATCTAAACAAATGGGCGTACCAGTATTAGATATAAATAATACTATTATCATTGGATTTGATAAACCTTCTATAGATGAGGCCCTAAACAAATAAATTTGCATTAATAAATATAAAAAAGACTTGGTAATACATAAATAATTATATTTTCCAAGTCTTTATTATTTATTTTATAATATGAATCTTTATTAATATTTTAATGTACTATTAAAATATTATATTATATTTTTAAAAATCTTAATTTTAAATTCAAAATAACTATAATAATTTTGAATTTATAGAGATAATTTTTTTCATTAATTTCGAACTAAAATATATCATACAATTTAAAATTATAACTTTTTATCATTCTAACGATTTACATAATCATCTATTCGTTTTTTATCAAATCCTACTATTATATTTCCTGATATATCTATTACTGGTACACTTCTTTGACCTGATGCTTTAAATACTTCTTCTCTATCCTCATGTTTATCTGCAACATTTATTTCTTCATATTTTAATCCTTTTAAGTCAAAGTATCTCTTTGCTTTTATACAAGCAGGACACCATGATGTTGAATAAATTTTTATCATATTATTATTTCTCCTTTTGTACTATGTATTTTTCAGCATTTAATAAAGCTATTGTCCCATCTGAAACCGCTGTAGTTATTTGCCTATACTTCTTTTCACGAACATCACCTACCGCGTATACACCATTTATCTTAGTTTCCATATCTTCATTTGTAATTATGTAGCCATAATCATTTAATTTTAAATATTTATCTAATCCATTTGTTTTAGGCTCTGTTCCAATATATCCAAAAACTGCGTCAAGTTTTAACTCACTTAATTTACCTGTATTTTTATTTTTAACAGTTACTTCTTCTAAAAAATTTTCACCACTTAAATGAACTAAATCTTCATTAAATAAAACCTCTATTTTAGGATGATTTAACACTTCTTCTATTAAAGATTTTTCTCCATTAAAATAATCATGTCTTCTGATTACAAATACTTTTTCAGCAAATTTAGTTAAAAATATTGCTTCTTCTAATGCTGAATTTCCGCCACCTACAACTCCAATTCTTTTTCCTTCATACATAGCACCATCACAAACAGCACAATAATGAACACCTTTGCCCTCATACTTTGTCTCCTCTGGAACTGGTAGTTTTTTAGGTGAAGCCCCTGTGGCAATTATTATAGCTTTAGGTTTATATATATAACTTTCAGTTTCTACTATCTTCTCATCATCAGATAATACTAAATTTTCTATTAAATCAAATTCATCTATAGTTACTCCTAATGATTCAACTTGTTTTTGAAAAATATCTGCTAAATCTGCTCCTGATATTTTTTCAAAACCAGGATAATTTTCAATAGTATAACTATTTCTTACTTGACCACCTATTATTCTTTCTTCTAAAACTATCATATCTAACTTCGCTCTACCACCATAAATTGCAGCTGCTAATCCTGCTGGACCTGCACCAATTACAATTAAGTCTATACTTTTTTCTTCTTTAGCCATAAAAATCCACCTCTTATTTCTTAAATAAACCTCTATAAATTAATTATTCCCTTATATTAGTTATTATATTTATAATTTTATCATGTAATGCCTAATTAATAAACCTTATTAATGAATAATTATTATTTTTGTTCTTTAGAGATACCCATCATGCCTTTAAAATGCAGTCTTCTAGAAATTATCCCTAGATTTAATATTTTTATAATTTCCTAAAAAATAAAAAACTATCTTAAAAATAACTTTAATGTACCTAAATACATTAAAGTTATTTTAAGATAATTTTTTAAATTATTAATCTAGCTTTGTGAAAACTAAATTATCTTTTGATTCATTTACTTTAATTCTATCTCCAATTTTTATATTACCTAAAAGTATCTCTTCACTTAATTTATCTTCTACTTCTTTAGTAATAATTCTTCTTAATGGTCTTGCTCCATAATTTAAATCAATTCTTTTATTAATTAAGAATTTTTTACTATCTTTTTCAAAGTTTAAGTGTATATCTTTATTTTCAAGTCTTTTAGTAATAGATTTTAACATTAAATCAACTATATCTAAAAGATCATCTTCTTTTAATTTATGGAATACTATTGTATCGTCTATTCTATTTAAGAATTCTGGTTTAAAGCTTCTCTTTAATTCTTCTAAAACATTATCTTTCATCTTTTCATATTCTGAATTTTCATCAATACTTGTATTAAATCCAATTGTTTTTTGTTTTTTTATTTGATGTGCTCCTACATTAGAAGTCATTATAACTATTGTATTTTTAAAATTAACTACTTTTCCATGGGAATCTGTAAGTCTCCCATCTTCCATAATTTGAAGTAATATATTAAATACATCTTGATGAGCTTTTTCAATTTCATCTAGAAGTACTACTGAATAAGGCTTTCTCCTCACTGCTTCTGTTAATTGACCTCCATCATCATATCCTACATATCCTGGAGGTGAACCTATTAATTTAGAAACTGAGTTGCTTTCCATGTATTCAGACATATCTATTCTTATTATGCTATTTTCATCTCCAAACATAGTTTCAGCTAATGCTTTTGAAAGTTCTGTTTTACCAACACCTGTAGGTCCTAAAAATATAAACGTTCCGATTGGTCTATTAGGATCTTTTATTCCCACTCTAGCTCTTCTTACTGCCTTAGCTATAGATTCAACTGCTTCAGTTTGACCTATAACTCTTTTTTGTAATATATTTTCAAGTTTTAGTAATTTTTCACTTTCTTTTTCTGTAAGTTTTTTAGCAGGTATTTTAGTCCAAGATGATACAACTTCTGCTATATCTTCTTCATCTACATTTAATTGCTTATTAGAATTTTTATCACTCCACTCTTTTCTAAGTGCTTCTAATTCTTCTTTTAAGTCATTTTCAATATCTCTCATATTTGCCGCTTTTTCAAAATCTTGAACCCTAATACATTCTTCTTTTTCTTTAGTTGTTTCTTTTATTTCATCTTCCATTGATTTTAAATTAGCAGGTGGAATTAGATTTTTTATTCTAACTTTAGCACATGCCTCATCAATCAAATCAATAGCTTTGTCTGGCATAAATCTATCTGTAATATATCTATCAGATAACTCAACAGCAGCTTCTAATGCTTTATCTGTAATGTTAACATTGTGATGTTCTTCATACTTTTCTCTTAATCCTCTTAATATTATTAGTGTTTCATCTTTTGATGGCTCACCAACATTAACAGGTTGAAATCTTCTTTCTAAAGCAGAATCTTTTTCTATATGTTTTCTATATTCATTTATAGTTGTTGCACCTATACATTGAATTTCGCCTCTAGAAAGTGCTGGTTTTAATATATTTGAAGCATCTATTGCACCTTCAGCTGCTCCTGCACCTATTATTGTATGAATTTCATCTATGAATATTATAATGCTTTTATCTTTTTCTATTTCTAGCATTACCTTTTTTAATCTATCTTCAAATTCACCTCTATATTTGGCACCTGCAAGTAATGCAGTCAAATCAAGTGAAACAATTCTCTTATCTCTTAGTATTTCAGGAATATTACCTTCTACAATCCTTTGTGCTAACCCCTCAATTACTGCTGTTTTTCCAACTCCAGGTTCACCTATTAAACAAGGATTGTTTTTTATCCTTCTACATAATATTTCTAAAACTCTTTGATTTTCTAAATCTCTTCCAATCACAGGATCTAATCCACCGTCTCTTGCAAATTGTGTTAAATCTCTTCCGTATTTATCTAACATAGGAGTTTTAGTTTTTTCTGATCTTGGAGATTTAATTTCTTCATTTTCATCTGAATACTGACCATTTAAAAATATAAATAATTTATCTTTTATTTCCTTAAAATTTAATTTTAAATTTTTTAATATAGTATATGCCATTCCTTCTTCTTGATTAAGCAATGCCATTAATATATGTTCTGGACTAACATTTTTATGACTAAATTTTTTAGCCTCCATAAAGCTTTCATCAAGAAGTTTTTTTGCTCTAGGTGTTAATAATATATCATCTTCAGGCATTTGTAATTCACCATAGCCTAAATATCTACTTATCATATCTCTTACTATTTCAGCATCAATACCAAATTCATTTAATATATTGGATTGCTGTCCTTTTTCTTTTACTAAACCCAATAATAAATGTTCTGTACCTACATATCCATGTTTAAACTCTTGTGATTCAATTTGTGCTTCTAATATTATTGATTGAGTTCTTTCTGTAAATTTATTGAAATCCATACTCAAAAAATCCCTCCCTTATATTCTTATTTAATTTTGAGCTAATATTGCTCTTACAAATTTAGCTCTTTCATAATTAAGTTCCTTATTTGAAAGTTTTCTTTTTAAATAGTTTTGAAGTGATGAGTCTCTAGTATATACTAATAATTTATTTAACTTATTTTTTGAAATATCTAATAAAGACAATTCAACTCCAAACCTCACACTAGATAATAATTCAGTACACTCTTTTTCACTTAACAAAATAGCTGAAGTTAAAATTCCATATGCTCTAAATACTTTGTCTTCTATATCATATTTGCACTTTGTTAATAATACTTCTCTAAATTTCTTTTCTTCTGAAATAACATTTAATACTGCACCTTTTAGGTTATCAATTATTTCTTCTTCAGTTAATCCTAATGTAACTTGATTAGATATTTTGTACATATTCCCATAAGCTTTATTTCCTTCTTCATACAGGCCTTTCATATCCATACCTATTTGAGTTAGTCCCTTACTAAAATTACTTATTTCATCATTAAAATTTAAAGCTGGCAAATGAATATTAACAGATGCTCTCATTCCTGTTCCTAAATTAGTAGGAGAAGTAGTTAAATATCCTAAATTTTCATCAAATGCATAATGAACTCGTTTTTCTATTTTATCATCAAGTTTTGTGATATTATCAAATGCAGTCTCCAAATCAAATCCTGCTGTTATGCATCTTAACTTTAAGTGATCATCCTCATTTATCATAATACTTAAAGTTTCTTCACTGTTTAAAACAAAGGCTGTTTTATCT
The DNA here is from genome assembly GCF_900290265.1 of Clostridium cagae. Taxonomy (NCBI): domain Bacteria; kingdom Bacillati; phylum Bacillota; class Clostridia; order Eubacteriales; family Clostridiaceae; genus Clostridium; species Clostridium caccae. The sequence goes on along the minus strand of NZ_OKRA01000002.1, from coordinate 9,693 downwards.
TTGTTTTTTATTAACTCTTTACTTATTAATTGCTTATCTAAATAACTATTTATTAGTTCTTTGTCTTCATTCCACAATTGATAAATACAAGATTCATCTTTAAGTTCACTTTTCACAATTTGATAAATAAATCCCACATTTTCTCTTGCTTCTATTTCATTTAGTTTATTGGAAAAAGGTTTTTCTTTTAAGTTTCTAGATAAAGAAATATTACTATTTATAACTATATCTTCTTTATTACATTCTTCATTAATCCAATTTTTCATTACCTTTTTCCTCCTTAACCAAAAACACCTTATCATCTTTGCTATTAATAAATATAAATTCTTCTAGTTCTTTAATTTCATCTCTTAACACAGCTGCTTTTTCATATTCTTCTAATTTAATAACACTCTGTAACTCCTGTTTTAACTTTATTATCCTTTTTCTTTTAATTAAGGATTCTCCATCAAATTTAGGAATTTTTCCCACATGTTTCACATTCCCATGAATTCTCTTTATTATAGGTTTTATATATTCAAAAAATACATTATAGCATTCACTACAACCTAATTTACTCGTTTTTTCAAATTCAGAGTAATTCATTTTACATTTTGGACAAACAAGTTCTTTTGGTTTTGTTTTTTTATCACCAATATTATTTAAAAAACCTGTTAATATATTTTCAAATTGTAATCCACCAATTTCATTTAAAGAATTTATAAATGGTATATCTGATATATCTTTAGCACAAGATTCACATAACCAAATTTCATTTTTTTCTCCATTTACTATTTTAACCAAATTAATTTTAGCTTCATTCTTTTTACATTTTTCACATAACATATAATCCCCACCTCTTAAGATAAAATAACCATAATCATTGCTTTAAAAATATCTGCTCTTATTTTATTTCTATTCTCAACTGAAATTAAAGTTCTATCGTTTATAGCTATTTTCATCAGTTCACATTCTTTTTCTGTAATAATATCAGATTCAAATAAATTATCTATTATATTTACAGCATTATGATATGTTATTGTATTACCTATACTTTGATTTATTATTTCCTCTCTTCTGCTGGAACTATCATTGTCTAATTGTTTTATAATAATATGGCCACCGCCACCACGCTTGCTTTCAATTAAATAACCTTTATTGTAAGTAAATCTAGTTGTTAAAACATAGTTTATTTGTGATGGTGCACATCTAAATTGATCAGCTAGTTCATTTCGCTGTATTAGAACCACATTCTCTCCACTATCATTAAACATTGCTTTTATAAATTCTTCAATTATATCTGAAAGTTTTGCCATAAGTTCACCTACCTAAACATCAGTTTATATTTTTGTTTTTGACTTACTTTGACTTTGTAGTTATTATACTATAATTATATAGTAATTTAAAACACCATAACTTATTTTATTAAAATATGAATAAAATTTTACTAAATGTTCAATATATTTAATATACAAATTTATATTTTTTTCAAAGGAATTTATATTATGAAATTAACTTGGTATGGACACTCTTGTTTTTTAATAACAAGTAATAATGGTAAAAGAATACTCATAGATCCATTTGATGATTCTATAGGATATAATAATGATTTTCTCCACTCTGACATTATAGTAATAAGTCATAATCATTTTGATCATTCATTTTTAAAGGAAAGTGATAATAATGTAAAAATTATTAATACTACTGGTATTTTTAATCTTGATTTTATCAATATAGAAGGCTTTTCTTCCTTTCATGATAAATATAATGGTTTGAAAAGAGGACCTAATATAATATATACTTTTACATTAGATAAGTTGAAAATTTGTCATTTAGGAGACTTAGGACATATCCCTTTAGATTTGATTTCTACTAAATTAGAAAATATAGATATTTTATTTGTTCCAATAGGGGGTCATTTTACATTAAATGGTGCTGAGGGTGCTAAAATAAGCAAATTGATTTCTCCAAAGTATATAATACCAATCCATTATAAAACTTTTAAATCTATGCTTTATTTAGATGATTCTAAAAATTTCTTAATATCTATGGATAATGTTGAAAAAATAAACTCTAATACCATAACTAGTGATGATTTAAAACTTTATAAAGAAAACTCTGTATTATTGTTATCTCTACCTTAAAATCTATTTAGGTAATATTATAAGAGTTTAATCCTATTTTAAACTTCTAAACAATAACTTTTTATTTTTAATATAAGACTACTTGCTTTATAGTCTCATATTAAAAAATCTATGATTTTATGTATAAAAAAAGACCGTCTATAGACGATCTTTTTTACTATTCTTGAACTGGAGCACCAACTGGGCAAACATTAGCACAGTTACCGCAATCGATACAAGTATCTGCATCAATAACGTAGTATGCATCTCCTTGGCTTATAGCATCAACTGGACATTCTCCAGCGCATGCTCCACAGCTAACACATGAATCATTAATTACAAATGCCATTAAAAACACCTCCTAAAATTGTATGATAATTAACCATCTACAATTTTATCATGTATTTTAATGTTTTAAAAGTATTTTGTGATAAAAGTCCCAATTTAATGCTCAATATATAGATGATTTACGAATTTTTTCTCCATATTTCTCTAATTTTCTTCTTTAATCAACTCTTTTATTAACTTTTTATCTTCTTCAGACTCAATTTCTAATTTAATATCTGAATTATCTATTGAACCTTCATAACTTCCAGATATTAATTTAACATCCTCTATTTTATATATGTCAATTACTTCTTCGTCTCCACGTTTTAATTTAACCCTTACACTTTCTTTTACTGTTAAATTACCTATTACTTCACCTTTTCCATCAATAGTTTCAACTATTGATCCAACTTTAGGAAGTCTTCTTCTAATATCTTCGTAAGTACTTTGTTCATAATTTAAACAACACATAAGTCTTCCACATATTCCTGATATCTTAGTTGGATTTAAAGAAAGATTTTGTTCCTTAGCCATTTTAATAGATACAGATGCAAAATCTCCTAAGAAGGTAGAACAACACATTGGTCTTCCACAAGGTCCTAGACCGCCTATCATTTTAGCTTCATCTCTTACACCTATTTGTCTTAATTCTATTCTAGTTTTAAATATAGTAGCTAAATCTTTTACTAATTCTCTAAAATCTACTCTTCCATCAGCTGTAAAATAGAATATAACTTTATGATTATCAAATGTATATTCTACATCTATTAATTTCATTTTTAATCCATGTTCTTGTATTTTTTTTAAACATATTTCTAAAGCTTCATTTTCTCTACCTTTATTATCCTTATGTTTTTGAATATCTTTTTCATCAGCTATTCTTATAACTTCCTTTAAAGGTGATACTATTTCATCTTCTGATATCTCTTTTATTCCTATGACACATTGGCCAAATTCTATTCCTCTAGCAGTTTCAACTATTACATAATTTTCTTTTTTAACAGCAAAATTTACTGGATCAAAATAATAAATTTTTCCAGCTTTTTTAAACCTTACTCCAATAACTTTTATCATCAATTATACCTCCGCAAATCCCATAAGTAATACAGTTATGGTCATTGAATAATTAGTGTTATTATTTAAACTAGTTCTTGCTTCTTTTATGTATTCTAACATAGAATTAAGCTTTTTATAAGACATTCTCATTGATATATCTCTTATTTCTTTAAGTTTATCAAAATTTACAACTAAATCATTAGAATCTAATTCCTTTAAAAACATAATATCTCTTATATATGAAATTAATATATTTAAGACTTCACTTTGTTTATCTTTATAACTAGCTAATACCTCTTTATATTTAAAAACAAAATCATCCTTATTACTTTCTAAATCACATAATAATTCTAACAATATATTTCTTAAATTATTTAATTTATCATCTTCTATAAATTTTTCAACTTTTCCTGGAATACCTTGACTATATGCTAAAGCTGCTTTTTTATTTTCTATATTTATATCAAAATATTTATTCTCAATATACTTAGTAATATCTTCTTTAGATAATGGTGTTAATTTATAAGTTTGACAACGTGATTTTATAGTGTCTAAAATTAATTCTAGTGATTCACTAAGAAGTATTAAATGTACTCCTATTGGAGGTTCTTCTATAGTTTTTAACAATGCATTTTGAGCTTGAATAGTCATTTTTTCACACTTATGCAGTATTAAAACTTTTTTATCACTTTCAAAAGGTTTCTTAGATACTTCAGTTATAATATTTCTGATATCGTCTACTCCAAATGAAGAAGATAAAGGGTAATAATTTATAATATCTACAAACTCTTTATCACCCTTTAATCCTAATATACTATTTGCAAGATACTTTGCAACTAAACTTTTTCCAATCCCATCATCACCAATAATTAAATTAGCATGAGAAAAAGTATTACTTCTTTTCCTTAGATCAAACCCATTAATAACTCTTTCATGACCAATAATTTCTCTCAATGCCATTCTCCTTATATTTTTATAAATTTATCAACATCAACAACAAATATTGTTGCTCCACCTACCGTAATTTGCATAGGGCATTGTTGAATGTATCCACCCTCATTACTACTTAAAGGTGTTGGTGCTATTACTGTTTCTTTTCTTTTTTTACATACCTCTTTAATTACATCTAATGCTTGATCAAGCTTTTCTTCCTCAACACCAACCATTAAAGTTGTATTGCCTGCTTTTAGAAATCCCCCCGTAGTAGCTAGTTTAGTTACTCTAAAATTCTTATCTGTTAATGAATCTAACACATCTATTGCATCTTCATCTTGTACTATAGCAATAACTAATTTCATTTACTATCCACCTCTGATTCATATTATTCTTGATATTATTTTACCATAAATATGTACTTATATTATATAAATAAATATTTCTATTTTTTATTTATTAAAACACTAATTTAAATGTTATATATATTTTTTAACTTTTTTATAAATTTCTTCATGTATTTCTTCTATGGTCTTTAAATTATCTCCATCATTACATTTTATTTTATCCCAATTATATTTTTCTGCTATTTCTAAAGAATTATAATAAGATTTAGCTAAATAATCTTTATTATTTTCATGAATATCCTTTTCTTTTTCACCTGTAAACTTATTATTTCTATCTTTCATTAATTTTTGACTTATTTCGGGTAATACATCTAAAAACATTACACAATCTGGAACTGGAAGTTTATATAAATTAAATTCTAAATTGTAAAGCCAATCTAAATATTTATCTTTTTCTTCTTCATCCATTTTTACTGCTTGATGTACCATATTAGAAGTTGTATATCTATCTGATATAATTATTCCTCCATTATCATAAAAGTCTTTCCATTCTTTATTATATGAAGCAAATCTATCAATAGCAAAAAATGTTGAGGCTACATATGCATTTACATCTTCAGGCTTATTTCCAAATTCACCACTTAAGTACATTTTTACTGGCATACAAGCTGGACTATCATAATTGGGATATGTTATTTTTTTTATATTATATCCTTCTTCTAATAATCTTTCATATAACTTTTTAGCTTGAGTAGCTTTTCCTGAAGCATCCGATCCACTCTCTATTATAATTAATTTACCTTTTGTCATAATTAAATTCCCCCATAATAATTAATTTCTTAGCTTATATATGAATTTCAAATTAAATTTTAATATAAATTTATAAAATCTTTCCAAAAGAAAAATAGCTATATAATTAAATATAGCTTTTAATAAATCTTAATAAAGTAAAAATCTAATTTTTATTTTTTAAATAAAACATTTTTAACTTTTTCTTTAAAGTAATGGTATTTAGGATTTACAACGCTAATATTTGTAAGTTCACATTCACAATTAGAACATATCTTTTCTCCTTTTAATATTATACCACTGCCCTCTTTTTTACCACACAAAAAACATACTTTATTCTCCAAAATTATCTTTACCCCCTATAATTTCTTTTAACTTAATTATTTCCAAATATATTTTTTTTAATCTTAAACACTTATATATTTTTCTTTTAATTTGAATAAACAAATATTTTTTTTATAATTGGAAAAAATAATATCAAATAATAATTTGGAGGGTTGTATTATGAAGCAAGAAATAATTTCATTTCTTTCAACTTGTGATAAAGAACTTAATGATTTAAGTTCTTATTTATATAATAATCCTGAGGAAAGTTATTCGGAAACTAAATCTTCAAAATATATTTGTAATTTGCTAAGTAAATATAACTTTGAAGTTAGCGATAATTTTTTAGATATATCCAATTCTTTTATTTGTAAAAAAGGAACTGGTTATCCTAAGATATGTTTTATAAGTGAATATGATGCTGTTAAAGACTATGGACATATAACAGGGCATAATGCTTTAAGTACAATATCAGTAGGTGCTGCACTAGCATTGGGTAGCGTTGTAAATAAAATAGGTGGTTCTGTTATATTAATTGGATGCCCAGGTGAATATTTAGGTGGAACTAAAGCTGTTATGACTAGACAAGGTGTTTTTGATGATATAGATGTGGTAATGCTTGCTCATCCTGATGTACTAACAAGTGAAAGTGGAACATCTTCATCAATAATTCCTTTAAGCATAAAATACGAAGGCAAAGGTGGCTTAACTTTTTTAAATAAAAATATCTACACAGCGCTAGATGCAATATTATTAAATTTAAATATATTAAATTCCCTTCAAAAGGGTTTTCCTAAAGATTTAGAAATAAATCCAATTTTATCTAAAGGTGGATATACACCTTTACTATTGCCTGAAGAAGCAGAAGCTAAATTTTATATTAGAAGTAAAAATTACAAAACTTCTGAATGGGCTGATAATAAACTTAGAACTATCGCTAAATATGTTTCTGAATTAACAAATTTAGAATATAGTACTTCTTTATATGAACCATCAAATAAAGAATTAATAACTAATAGAACTCTTAATAGATTATTTAGTCACAATCTAAAAGAAAATTCAATAATAGATATTGGTAAGCCACGTGATATCTATGCAGGATTAAGTTTGGGTGATGTTAGTCATAAAGTTCCTTGCATACATCCTTATATCTGCATAACCGATGATCCTAGCATTAAATATGGAACAAAAGATTTTGCTAAAGCTACTCAGTCAGAATTTGCACTTAAGCAATGTAAAAATGCATCATTAGCATTAGCATTTACAGGAATGGATTTAATTCAAAATGAAACTCTTCTTAATGAAATAAAGGATGATTTCTTTAAGAATAAAAATATATAAACAAAGGTACTCTATTCGAGTACCTTTATTTATATAGTAAACACATTTGTTTCTTATAAATTAAATATTAAGATTTAATCTTCTTATAAGTTTATCACTTGGATTAAAACTAAATTTATAATAAACATTCTCTCTTTTGTATATACAACAAAATTTTTTCTTATTAATTATTCCACAAGAATAATTTCCCTTATTCTTAACAATATATTCTTTTGCTATGTAATTACTTTTTCCAAGATACACAATATCAGCTAGATTAATGCTTTCTAGATTTTTTTCATTATTATGAAAAATTTTATTGATAATAAGCTTGTTCGCTATAATCGAATACTTATATGATATTCTGCATTTCATTATCTCAAAAAATATTATACTTAAAGTTAAAAATACAATGCTCATATTATAAAATTTAACAAGCCTTATATTTTTTATACCTAATATACTTATTCCTTGATATAAATACAACATTGCTGTAATTATAAGTAATACTATCGCTATAACAGGCGCCTTCTTTCTTATGACTACCTCTTTATGCATTAATATTTTCCCCCATACTTTTAAATTAAAATAACATTATGATTATACTAAGCTTTTAAATATAAAGCTATATTGAAATAACGCTATATTTCTCTATATTCTCTATAATTCTTAGAATACTATTAATTGTAGCTTTTTAATTACATGTTTTCTATGTTTTAATACCATTTTCAAATTTTAATGGCTATATTCTCATGTTAATTTATTATAGTATATTCGTAATATCTTTATTATAATAGTATAATGATATAATAAAGATATTAGGAGGTGATTTTATTGATTCAAATTTATAAAAGTCAGAGTGAATTCGATCCAAGTTTGAAACCTATTGATAGTATTGAAAATGGTTGTTGGATAAACATTGTAGCTCCATCTGAAGAAGAATTAATTCTGGTATCAAAGAAAACTGGAATTTCTATTGATTTTCTAAAGGCAGCACTAGATGATGAAGAAACTTCTAGAATTGATATTGAAGATGATGCCATATTAGTTATAGTCGATATACCATTCACAGAAATGGAGGAAAATTCTTTAACATATGATACTTATCCATTAGCTATAATACATACTGATAAATTATTAGTTACTATATGTTTAAAAAATAGTAAAATAATAACTGACTTTGCTAATGCTAGAATAAAATCATTTTTTACATTTAAAAAATCAAGGTTTATATTGCAAATATTAAATAGAATATCTACTTACTATTTACTTTACTTAAGACAAATAGATAAAAAAAGTTTAATGATAGAGAAAAGATTACATAAATCTATGAAAAATAGAGAACTTATTCAGCTTCATTCATTAGAAAAATCTCTTGTATATTTCTCAACTTCATTAAAAGCTAATGAGATAACCTTGGAAAAAATGTTAAAACTAGAAATGATGCAAAAATATGAAGAAGATAAAGATGTCTTAGAAGATGTCATTATTGAAAATAAGCAAGCTATAGAAATGACAGAAATATATAGCAATATTTTGGCGAGTACAATGGACTTCTTTGCTTCAGTTATTTCAAATAACTTAAATATAGTTATGAAAGTATTAGCATCTGTAACTATACTGATGGCAATCCCTACTATTATAAGTGGAATATTCGGTATGAATGTTATGTTACCTTTATCTGATAATAATCCCCATGCATTTTCAATAGTTATGATGTTAACGCTTGGAATATGCTTCATAGTAGCATTCATCTTATATAAAAAAGATATGTTTAATTAAGATACAACCTATATTTATAGACATTTTTTTCTGCCTATTATATAGGTTCTTTTTTTACTTTTTTTGGTAATTTATAAAATCATATCTTATATGTTTAGAGTATCTGATTTTATTATATAAATATTTTTTCATAAATTATCCACATAAAAATATAACTTATATACATTTTGTAAGTAAATTGTTGATAACTTTATTAATAGCCTTATTTTTTGTGGACAATTTTTTTGTTTTTAATTTTTTAGACACAAAAAAAACCTTGAATCAAATAATTCAAGGTTTTAATGGAGGCGCCACCCAGATTTGAACTGGGGATAAAGGTTTTGCAGACCTCTGCCTTACCACTTGGCTATAGCGCCATGGTGGCTCGAACTGGAATCGAACCAGTGACACGAGGATTTTCAGTCCTCTGCTCTACCGACTGAGCTATCGAGCCATTCATACCTGGCAACGTCCTAATCTCCCACACAGTCTCCCGTGCAGTACCTTCGGCGCTATGGATCTTAACTTTCCTGTTCGGAATGGGTAGGAGTGTTACTTCCATGCCATCATCACCAGATTATTTTGAAAGATTATTCTTTCAAAATTACACATAAATTGTATATAACAATTATTTATTGGTCAAGCCCTCGACCTATTAGTATCAGTCAGCTAAATATGTTGCCACACTTACACCTCTGACCTATCAACCTTGTAGTCTTCAAGGGGTCTTACTA